>JAFDAE010000241.1 GCA_019314005.1 Deltaproteobacteria bacterium
ACAAAGGCCATGAATATGGTTGCGGCTTCCAAGCTGCGGGGCGCTCAACAGAAGATGGAAGACTTCAGGCCGTACGCGGCAAAATTTGCGGAGGTGCTCGGGAGTCTGGCCGAAAGGGCAGGGGCAGGATCGGGCGGAAACCCTCTCCTTGTAGAGCGCGAAGAGGTGAAGACGATTGACATAATACTGATGACCTCTGATCGCGGGCTGTGCGGGGGCTTTAACAATAACTTGACCACCCAGGCCAATACGTTTGCTCAGGAGAAGATCGCTGAGGGGAAACAGGTTCGCTTCATAGCGGCAGGGAAAAAAGGGCGAGATTTTGCCCGGAAAAAAGGGCTAACCATAAACAGCGAACACATCGGCGTGGTTGGCGGGCGTTTTGGCTTCAACATAGCCTCGACAATAGGCGTTGCCGCGATCGATGATTTTTTAGGCGAGGCGACCGACGAGGTTTATGTTGTCTCCTCCGAGTTTCTCTCCGTCGCCAAGCAGGTTGCGAACATAAAGAAGATCCTTCCGATTCCTGCAATGGAGTCTGAGGAGGAAGAGGAAGTAGAGAGCCCGGCAACGGGGGAGTATCTTCCGGAACATATCTGTGAACCATCGGCGGCAGAGCTTATGGAAGAGCTGCTCCCGAGGAATGTCTCCATACAGATTTATAGCGCCTTGCTGGAGACATCCGCAAGCGAGCATGCTGCCCGGATGATGGCTATGGATAACGCTACAACAGCCTGTAACGATATGGTCGACAGTCTCACGCTTGTTTACAATAAAGCACGCCAGGCCGCGGTAACAGCCGAGTTGATGGATATCGTAGGCGGGGCCGAGGGGCTCAAAGGATAAAGTAACTCAGTTTACAGAATATAGGAGGAGGTCGTTTGATGGGAACTACAGAGAATATAGGCAAAATTATACAGATAGTTGGGCCGTGTGTGGATGTGGAATTTGATCCGGACAAGCTTCCGAGTCTCTTAACAGCCCTCACAATCAGCAATCCCACTATCAGCGATGAGCCGGATAATCTGGTGGTTGAAGTAGCTTTGCATTTGGGGGATAATGTTGTTCGGACCATTGCTATGGATACGACGGACGGTCTGGTTCGAGGAGTGCCGGTGAAGGACACGGGCAATCCGATCATGATGCCGGTTGGAAAGGCGGCCCTGGGCCGGGTATTGAATGTTGTGGGTAAGCCCGTTGATGGCCTCGGCCCTGTCAGCCAGGATAAGAAACTCCCGATTCACAGGGCAGCCCCTGCTTTTACCGAACAGGATACCTCGGTTAACGTGCTTGAGACAGGGATAAAGGTTATAGATCTGCTGGTTCCCTTTCCCCGAGGCGGCAAAATGGGGATGTTTGGCGGCGCCGGCGTGGGCAAGACCGTTATCATGATGGAGATGGTTCACAACATAGCCATGGAGCACGGTGGTATCTCGGTGTTTGCGGGCGTAGGAGAAAGAACTCGAGAGGGGAATGACCTTTATCATGAGATGAAGGACTCGGGCGTTCTTCCCAAGGCGGCATTAGTATACGGCCAGATGACGGAGCCTCCTGGAGCTCGTGCCCGTGTTGCGCTTTCAGGTCTCACAGAAGCAGAGTACTTCAGGGATGAAGAAGGACAGGACGTGTTGATTTTTATCGACAACATCTTCCGGTTCACCCAGGCGGGTTCAGAGGTTTCCGCGCTTCTTGGGCGCATGCCCTCTGCTGTGGGATATCAGCCGACATTGGCGGTTGACCTTGGTGAACTTCAGGAACGGATTACGTCAACCAAGAAGGGATCGATCACGGCTGTGCAGTGCGTGTACGTACCGGCTGACGATTTGACCGACCCTGCTCCGGCAACGACATTTGCTCACCTTGACGGTACCGTGGTTCTTTCGCGGCAGATCGTTGAGCTTGGAATATATCCTGCGGTTGATCCGCTCGATTCCACGTCAAGGATCCTTGACCCCAATGCTATCGGCGAGGAGCATTACAAGGTAGCGCGTGAGGTGCAGCAGATTCTTCAGAAGTATAAAGAGCTCCAGGACATTATCGCTATCCTTGGTATGGATGAGCTCTCAGACGAAGACAAGCTTACGGTGGGACGCGCTCGTAGAATACAGCGATTTTTGTCCCAGCCGTTCCATGTTGCAGCCGTGTTTACCGGTGTCGATGGCGCTTACGTGAAAGTGGCAGACACCGTTAAGGGCTTCAAGGAGATCGTCGAGGGTAAATATGATGATGTCCCGGAACAGGCCTTCTATATGGTAGGCACGATTGAAGGGGTTCTGGCTAAGGCAGAAAAGATGGCTGCGGCCGGCTAAATAAGAAGAATAAAGGTTAGGTGATTCTATGGCAGAGAAACAGCTTCTGTTGGAAATCGTAACACCGGAAAAGAACGTAGTGAAAGATGAGGTTGTCATGGTGGTGGCCCCGGGGGCTCACGGAGAATTTTGTATCTTGCCCACCCATACGCCGTTTTTGACCACCTTGAAGGTCGGGTCTATTCGCTACACAGATAAGGGCGGAACAGAGCGATATGTCTTTGTCAACGGAGGATTTTCTGAGGCGCTTCCGGACAAAGTCACTATCCTGGCAGAATCCGCAGAGCGCAGGCGTGATGTCGATGTTGAGCGTGCCCGGGCCGCTATGAAACGCGCTGAGGAGCGTCTTGCGGAATTGCAAAGAGACGCGGCACAAAGGGAAAAAATTAATCATACCCGTGTTCGTGCTGCTCTTGAACGCGCTATGGCGAGGTTACGCGTTGCCGAAAGAGGGTAATTTTTAGTTAGCATTTTTAGTTTGATTATTATATTTAAAAAGGCAGGTCATACGACCTGCCTTTTATGTTTTGGGGGCAAGTGACGAAAAAAGTCTTGAATTTGATAAGGAATGGCTAAGTAAAAAGGTCAATATGCAAGGCGTAGTGGTTTTTCAGGTGCGAAGGCATACATCTGTATGTCGAGTGCCTGAAAAACCACTACAACGCAGTAGATTGGACTTTTTACGACGCCATCAAGTTTGGAAGGACAATGAAACATACAGCGACAATGTTCTGCATAAGATCGCGGGCGTCCCCATGATAGACTATGTTGTGAATTCGTCAATCACGGCAGGTTTCGATCCGATAATTGTGGTGGTAGGATATCAAGCGGAAGATGTACAGCAGTCCTTGAGCCTGTATCCCGGTCTCAAATTCGCACTTCAAAAAGAGCAGCGTGGAACCGGTCATGCGGTTTTGTCTGCCATGCATCTAATCCCGGATGATGCCGAAGATGTTGTAATCTTGTGCGGCGATGTCCCGCTGCTGAGACCTGAAACCCTTACGAGATTAGTCGAACAACATCGCCGGGAATCCCAATCCGCAACTATACTTGCGGCACGGGTGCCTGACCCTTTTGGATACGGGCGGCTGATCACCGATCATGGGAATAAGGTTGCTCGCATTGTGGAAGAGACCGATGCTACGACAGAAGAGAAACAGATTAATCTCATCAATACGGGAATCTATTGTGTAAAGACAAAAATTGTCAAGGAACTCCTGGGCGGTTTAAAAACAGACAATGCCCAAGGAGAGTTTTATTTGACGGACCTCGTTGAAATGGCATACAAAATAGGCAAGCCTGCTATTATGGTGGAAGCCGTGGATACGGCAGAGATCCTTGGCGTGAACAGCAGAGTTGATCTTGCTTGGGCGGAATCGTCAATAAGAAAACATATTACGGAACATTGGATGTTGGAAGGAGTTACAATACTGAACCCGGACTCTGTTGTTATAGATAAAACTGTCTCATTAGGGCGCGACACGATTATTTATCCGAACAATTATTTGTTGGGCGATACGAAAATAGGCGAAGACTGTATAATAGAGCCGAACTGTTTTATTGCAGACACTACCATTTCAGATTGTGCCACCATCCGGACGTCATCTGTTATTGAAGAGAGTGTCATTGCGGAAAATGCCAGTATCGGGCCATTTGCGCACCTGCGGCCGGGAGCAGATATCGCTCCATCGGCAAAGATCGGAAACTTCGTGGAAGTAAAGAAATCCTTTATAGGTGAAGGTTCCAAGGTCAGCCACCTGACCTACATTGGCGACAGCAATATTGGGAAGAAGGTAAATATCGGCGCCGGGACAATTACGTGTAATTACGATGGGAAGAAGAAGCACAAAACCATTATTGACGATGGTGCATTCATCGGCAGCAATACCGCGTTGGTTGCTCCTGTTACGGTCGGGAAAGAGTCGCTGATAGGAGCAGGCTCGACCATTACCAAGGACGTGCCGGACGGACATCTCGGTGTCAGTCGTTCGCGGCAGAAGAATTTGAGGAAGAGGAAGTAGGAATAAAACCATGTGTGGCATTGTAGGGTACATCGGAAGTCAGGACTCTGTTCCGATTATATTGGACGGTCTGAAAAGATTAGAATACAGAGGGTACGATTCAGCCGGGATTGCTGTTATTCAAGAGTCTGAATTGGCTGTTTGCCGGTGTGCGGGAAAGATCGCTGAGCTGGAAAAACGCCTTCGAGAAACTCCTCTGTCAGGATCGATCGGCTTGGGACATACACGCTGGGCTACGCATGGAAGACCTTCGGATATCAATGCCCACCCTCATGTGGCAGGATCTATTGTTGTTGTCCACAACGGTATTATCGAAAATTATCTTACACTAAAAAAAGAGCTCACGGCTAAGGGCCGTTCCTTTTCTTCGGAAACCGACAGCGAAGTGATTGCCCACCTGATAGATGAACAACTCAAGGAAGGGAAAAATCTTGAAAACGCGGTCATGGAAGCTCTTCAATTACTTGAGGGTTCCTATTCGATCCTGGTATTGAATGAGAAAGAGCCCGATTGTTTAATAGCGGCGAGGAAAGAAAGCCCTCTGGTACTGGGAGAAGAAGACGGTGATTTTTTTGTGGCCTCGGATATTCCCGCCATCCTGAACCACACGAATCGAATAACATTTTTGGAAGACGGTGACATAGCAATTCTGTCGAGAAAAGGAATTAAGATTATTGATCAAAAAGGTAACCGTATTGAAAGGCCTGTAAGCAGAATAGACTGGTCTCCGGTGATGGCTGAAAAGGGTGGGTACAAGCATTTCATGTTAAAAGAGATATTTGAGCAGCCACGTGCCATCATCGACACCTTTCGCGGGCGCCTTGTTCCGTCTGAAGGTGAGGTCTGGTTTGAAGATATAAATTTATCAAAAAAGGCGCTAAAGCAGATCAAAAAAATAGTTATCGTGGCATGCGGCACGTCGTGGCATGCCGGCCTGATAGGGAAGTTTCTTATCGAAGAATGTTGCCGAATACCCGTTGAGGTAGATCTTGGTTCAGAATTCAGATATCGTGACCCAATCATAGAGGAGGACGTTCTTGTAATAGGAATCTCCCAGTCCGGTGAAACAGCAGATACCTTGGCTGCCATGAAGGAGGCGGGGTCAAAAGGGGCGCATCTTATTGCTATTTGCAATGTTGTTGGGAGCAGCATAGTTCGAATGGCGGATGGGATTATCTATACACATGCCGGGCCTGAGATAGGGGTTGCATCTACCAAGGCCTTTACCACTCAGTTGATAGCGCTTTATATGCTTGCCATTTACATGGGGCGGGTGCGTGGTCAGATCTCAAAAGATATAGCTTGTAAGATGATTGACGACCTTATACATCTTCCTCATTTATTGGAACAGGGGTTGAAGAAGGATAACGCCATCAAGGAGATTGCCAAAAGGTATGCCAACGCCCAGGATTTTTTGTACTTAGGCAGGGGTATATATTATCCAATTGCCCTGGAAGGGGCATTAAAACTGAAAGAGATCTCTTATATTCATGCCGAGGGATACCCTGCCGGTGAGATGAAACATGGGCCAATCGCCTTGATTGACGAAAATATGCCGGTAGTGATATTGTCCGTTAAAGGAAAAACGTATGAAAAAGTTATGGGAAACATTGAAGAAGTGCTTGCCAGAGGTGGGCGTGTAATAGCATTGTGTGAGGAAGACGACACAGAGGTCAGCAAGAAGGCACATGATATCTTAACGGTACCCAAGATTTCGACTCCATTAATGCCTGTCGTCCTTACCCTTCCCCTTCAACTCCTTGCCTATCACATTGCCGTCCTACGCGGGACCGACGTTGACCAGCCAAGAAATCTGGCTAAAAGTGTTACGGTTGAGTGACGCGCTCGCTCCTACCTGCTATTTAAATTCTCCTTGACTTTTATGGGTACTAAATTATATGATTAATTATTTAAAATAGTTTGCCGTCTGGAGTTGGATTTGTGAGTGAAGATATAATTTGGGAACAATTCAAAACACTTGAAAAAAAAGTGTCTCAGCTTATTAAGGTGTGTCAGACATTGGAAAAAGAAAAAGCTAAGCTTGCTGCTAAGCTTACTGAAACAGAAAAAATAGCGAACGAAAAAGATAGTGAAAATAAACGCCTCATCGAAGAAAGGATGACTATTCGGGGCAAGATAGATAATGTATTACTTAAATTGGAAGATGTGCCATCTGCTTCGAACTATTAAATAAAGAGTTCATTGGATTCGGTTATCGAAATAAAGCTGTTGGGACAAGTCTACGCCCTTAAAACCGAGCTTAACGCCTCCCAGGCAAAGGCTGTTGCTGAATATGTGGAGGAAAAGGTGGGGGCGATAGATAAAATATCGCGACATCATAGTAAATTAGATGTAATTGTTTTGGCTATCTTAGATATTGCCAACGATTTCTTGGAGATACAACAAAAACAGAGCGATTTAATCGAAGATATTGCCAACCGATCCCAGCTCTTGATACATAAGACTGAGGCCTTTGTGCAAAGGTCACAAACCGGGAGTCTTTAGGTTAATGCTTGCCCCTGCGGTGTTCGTTATCGGCAGATAATTTTTTGAGCCAACACTTTTTTGTATGGGAATCTTCTCTTGCTTTGGTGTGCATGTTCTGAAGTTACGGAAAGGCTTTTATATTGTATACAGCCGTAATCGAGCCTTTGAAAAACGTGAGATTTTTTCGCCTTCCTTGACTGACGCAAAAATCTCCTGTCTTTCAAAGGTCTTATACTGAGACCTTTGAAAGACAGGATATTATTACGGGCACAAAGGGAGCCTTACTCCCAAAGGTCTCAAAGGGGAGTTTTGCAAAGATCCTGTTGAATGTTTTTGAGTGAGTAATAGTAAACATATAATGATTCGGACAATATTTTCAGTAACCTATGGATGTTTTATGAAAAGTTCTTCTGACCTGTTTACTAACGCCTTGCCAACCGCGACTTGTGGAATAATGATTTGTTGGACAAGTACTTGATATCGTATTATGATTAGTAATTTTTGGCATTAGGTCAAACTTTTTGTGGTAACTGTTTTGTTGTCTTGATTGTAAATACCTTCTTACCTCACCACTAACATTCTCTCTTTAGTCCCATCCATAAGAGCCTCTTGCAGAAACAGCCATCTACTGCGATCGGCTGCAAAAGTCCTGCGCTGCGTCATCGTCGTAAAATCGTCCTCAACGTAGCTACTGCTACGCCTGCGGCGATTTGACTCGATCTCGTGACGAAGTTGTTTCTGCAAGAGGCTCATAAGCCTTTTTTAAAATAGCATGCTTTGAGACCTTTGAAGACATGAGAATTCTTGTGCTGATTTGTTCCTGCTTTTAATGTGTAGGATGGAGGCACGTGTTTTGTTATTGCATATGAAAGGGGGTGTACGCCCATGAACAGTACCTGTGTTATTATGTTGTGCGTAATAGTGTTCATTGGTGCTTTTCTTTTAGCCTCTTGGGTTCGGAATAAGTTGAATGTTGACAAGATAAGATCTGCTGAACTCGAGGCAAAAAAGATTTTGAACGAAGCCGGGAAAACTGTTGAAACCATGGCACGTGAGGCCCGTCTCCAGGCTAAAGACGAGCTTTATCAGATGAAGAAGGAGCTTGAAGAGGAGGTAAAAGAACAAAAGTATGACTTAAATAAACAACAAAAACGAGTTTCCCAAAAAGTAGAACGTCTTGATCGAAAGATAGACGCCTTGGGACGAAAAGAGAATGAGATCTCAAAAAAAGAGCGTGAATTACTTCGAAAAGAGGCCCGGCTGCAGGAGAACGAGAAAGAGTATGATTCCCTGATCGAGGCCGAGAAAATAAAATTGGAAAACATATCGGGTGTTTCCGCGGAACAGGCAAAAGAGCTGTTGATTAAAACAATGGAAAGCGAGGCACGTTTTGAGGCAGCCAAATTAATTAAACAGATAGAAAGCGAAGCCCGCGAAACAGCTGACAAGAAATCAAAAGAGATTATCGCTACTGCCATTCAGCGATATGCAGGAGATTATGTGGCGGAAAAGACCGTATCGGTCGTTAACCTTCCCAACGAAGAGATGAAAGGTCGTATTATAGGAAGGGAAGGGCGTAATATCCGTGCGATTGAGGCAGCCACGGGTATTGACCTTATAATAGACGATACGCCCGAGGCAGTGATCCTTTCCGGGTTTAATCCTGTGCGACGTGAGGTGGCACGCTTGTCGCTCGAACGCTTGATATTAGATGGAAGGATCCATCCTGCCCGGATTGAGGATGTAGTAAAGGAGATCACTAAAGAGCTTGATGTCACACTTCGAGAGGCTGGTGAACAGTCGGCCTTTGACTTAGGAGTCCATGGAATACATTCAGAATTGATTTATCAGCTTGGCAAGCTGAAATTCAGAACCAGTTATGCTCAGAATGTATTGCAGCATTCAATCGAGGTTGGATTTTTAGCCGGTATTATGGCTGCCGAGCTCGGGCTGAACGTCAAGCAAGCGCGACGTGCCGGCTTGCTCCATGATATCGGCAAGGCTATTGATCATGAAGTAGATGGGTCGCATGCAGTAATTGGGGCAAAATTGGCCAAAAAATATGGAGAATC
>JAFDAE010000030.1 GCA_019314005.1 Deltaproteobacteria bacterium
ACGTCACACGCCATTTTTTAATGGTTACCGTCCGCAGTTTTACTTTCGTACAACAGACGTGACCGGAATAGTGACCCTGCCTGAAGGCATAGAGATGGTAATGCCGGGCGACAACGTATCAATAGACGCGGAGTTGATAACGCCTATAGCAATGGAAAAAGAGCTCCGTTTTGCTATACGCGAAGGTGGCCGTACAGTTGGGGCCGGTGTTATTAGTGAAGTTATAGAATAGAAATTTAGCTACTTGAAAGTTTGTAACTATGATGATGAATCAGAAAATTAGAATTCGGTTGAGAGCTTATGATCATAAACTCTTAGATCAGGCTGCTATAGATATTGTAGATACGGCTAAACGGACTGGGGCCAAAATTGCAGGCCCTATACCATTGCCGACGAAGATTAATAAATATTGTGTTTTGAGATCGCCACACAAGGATAAGAAATCAAGAGAACAGTTTGAGATCAGAACCCATAAGAGGTTGTTGGACATATTAGAGCCCACACAACAGACCGTGGATGCACTTATGAAGCTTGATCTATCCGCGGGTGTAGATGTGGAAATTAAACTCTGAGATTAGATCACAAGATCGATTGCTCTTGCGCAATACAATAGTAGATTTTTTTACCATTGAGTAAATTAATCAGCCAGTTTTAAGATCTCTAAAGTGGGGCCATTGCAAGGGTCTCAAAAAGAGATATCTTTAAGCGGTGTGCAGGTAGAAGCGCCCTCAGAGGGCGTTTTTTCTGGTTAGATAAGGATTGAAACAATGATAAAAGGATTGTTGGCGAAAAAAATAGGCATGTCGAGCATATTTTCTTCGGACGGACGGCGTTTGCCGGTGACCATCCTCCAGGTGGGACCATGTGTGGTTACCCATATAAAGACTCAGGACAGGGATGGTTATGAGGCCTTACAGATCGGTTTTGAGGAAAAGAATCAGAAAAAGGTTAACCGGCCGCTGGCCGGCCATTTTAAAAAAAGCGGAGAGCGTGCTTTTAACTTTTTGCGGGAATTTCCCGCGGACGATTATTCCGAATTTAAAGAAGGGCAAACGATTACCGTTGATATATTTGAACCCGGAGAACGTGTTGACATATCCGGCACGTCCAAAGGTAGGGGCTTTGCCGGTGTTATTAAGCGATGGGGATTTCATGGGGGAAGGGCAACCCATGGATCCCATTCTCACCGGGTGCCTGGTGCTATTGGAATGTGTGCTTGGCCGGCAAAGGTAATGAAGGGAAAGAAACTTCCGGGGCATTACGGGGACAGTCGTGTTACCGTCAAGGGCCTGGAAGTTGTGGATGTACGCCCGGAACAGAACCTTTTGATCATAAAAGGGGCGGTCCCCGGGAGCCAAGACGGTTTGGTAGAAATTAGAAAACGGAAAAGTAGTGCTATTGCTGGAGACTAAACAATGGGCATGATGGATGTATACAACACAAAAGGAGAGAAAGTCTCCGAGGTAGAACTTCCGGCTAATATCTTTGATGTTCCGGTTAAAAAACATGTCCTCCATGAAGTGGTGGTCATGCAGCTGGCGAACAGGCGATCCGGGACTGCGTCAACCAAGGGGCGTTCGGATGTTCGAGGTGGAGGCAAGAAGCCGTACCGGCAGAAGGGAACGGGACGTGCGAGAGCCGGTACTACGCGGTCTCCTGTTATGCGGGGTGGTGGAACGGTATTTGGACCTTTGCCAAGAAGTTTTGCCCGCAAGGTCTCCAAGAAGATACGGAAGCAGGCGCTTAGGATGGCGTTGACAACCAAATGCAGGGATGATGCTCTTCTGATTTTAGCCCGTTTTGACCTTGAAGAAATCAAGACAAAACGCTTTGTTGAGGTCATGAAAAAGTTAAAGACCGACAACGCCTTGATTGTTACTGATGCCGCAAATGAGACCTTGGAGCGCTCCTCCTGCAATGTCCCAAATGTCAAAGTCATGCGGATGGATGGACTGAATGTTTATGATGTCTTGAAGTTCAAGCACCTCGTACTACTGGAACCGGCCATCAAACAGATAGAGGAGAGGTTGCTCCCATGAACGAATATAAGATCATCCGAAGACCGTTGGTTACTGAGAAGAGTACTATTAATAAGGAGGCCAACAACCAATTGGCCTTTGAGGTTGCGCCAAGGGCAAATAAGGTTGAGATCCGAAGAGCGATTGAGTTGATTTTTAACGTTCGAGTATTAAAAGTTCGTACGATTCAGGTGATAGGGAAAAAAAAGCGGGTAGGCAGGATTCTCGGTAAACGTCGAAATTGGAAAAAGGCGATAGTGACGCTTGGGCCGGGAGAACGTATAGAATTTTTCGAAGGTGCGTAGTTGGATCGTCAATTTAGAATGAGGTAGATTATGGGTATAAGGACTGTAAAGCCGACTTCCCCGGGGCGGAGGACTCAATCATATCATACATTTGATGAGATCACGAGGTCATCTCCTGAAAAAAGTTTGGCCAAGGGTTTGACGCGAACAGGCGGCCGTAATTCAAATGGCCGTGTAACATGTCGCCACAGGGGAGCGGGGCATAAGCGCCGCTATCGTTTGATAGACTTTAAAAGGGATAAAAGAGATATCCCGGCCAAGGTGGCAGCAATAGAATATGATCCGAACCGGTCAGCCCGAATCGCGCTTTTGCATTACGTAGACGGGGAGAAACGATACATTGTGGCGCCGGTTAGTCTCTCGGTAGGGGCTAAAGTGATAGCGAGCGAAAAGGCGGATATTAAGCCTGGCAATGCCCTTCCATTAAGGAGTATTCCCCTTGGAACTCAGATTCACAACGTGGAGTTGCGAGTGGGAAGAGGGGGACAAATTGTTCGAAGCGCTGGAACGTATGCACAACTTGTAGCCAAAGAAGGTAAATATGCACACGTTAAACTCCCTTCAGGTAAAGTTCAACAGATACTTATCAACTGCTGGGCGACAATCGGTCAGGTTGGGCATGTAGATCATGAAAATATTTCATTGGGTAAGGCCGGTAGAAAACGCTGGTTGGGCAGACGGCCGCATGTGCGGGGAGTTGCCATGAATCCTGTAGATCATCCGCATGGCGGTGGAGAAGGCAAAAGTTCAGGTGGGCGACATCCTGTAACACCGTGGGGTGTTCCCACAAAGGGATATAAGACCGTAAGAAAGTAGGGTATGTAAGAAGGGAGAAAAAGTCGTGCCGCGTTCAGCAAAAAAAGGCCCATATATTGATTCAAAGTTATTGAAGAAGGTCTTGGCTGCCCAGGAGATTAAGAGTCGGCAGGTGATCAAAACTTGGTCGAGACGTTCGACAATAGTTCCGGAGTTTGTGGGATTGACACTTGCCGTTCATAATGGAAAGAAGTTTATTCCCGTGTTTATTTCAGAAAATATGGTTGGACATAAGCTGGGAGAATTTGCGCCTACACGTATCTATTATGGTCATGCAGGCGACAGAAAAACCCGAGTGAAGAAGTAAAGAACTGAGGTTATGCTAATGGATGTTAAAGCTAAGGCTAAATTTATACGGATTTCTCCAACAAAGGTTCGCAAAGTTTTAGTTGCTGCCAAAGGAAAACCTGTTGGGGATGCCCTAAGTAACCTGAAGTTTATGCCTCAGAAGGCAGCCAGAATTCTTGACAAGGTTATCCGTTCTGCTGTTGCTAACGCAGACCAGAAACCTGGTGTTGATGTTGATTCCCTTGTTGTGCGAAATGTACTTGTTGATCAGGGGACATCGTTGAAACGTTTTCGGCCAAGAGCTCAAGGGCGTGGTTACAGGATATTGAAAAGGACGAGTCATATTACCGTAATTTTGTCCGAGGGAGCTTAAGGAAAGAGGAGGTTGGTGTGGGGCAGAAAGTCCATCCGATAGGTTTTAGATTGGGGATCATTAAGTCATGGGACTCGAAATGGTTCGCCGTGAAAAATTATGCGGCGTTTGTATATGAAGACAATAAGATACGGCAATTTTTGAAAAAAAAGCTTTCCCATGCCGGTATTTCCAAGACAGAAATCGAGCGCGCTGCAAAGCGTATTAAGCTTCGTATATTTACGGCTCGTCCGGGGCTTGTTATTGGGAGAAAAGGAACAGAAATAGAAAATCTTAAACGGGAATTGGAAAAATTTGTTCGGATGGAAGTAATTATTGATATCCAGGAAGTACGAAAACCCGAACAGGACGCTCAACTTGTGGCAGAAAACGTGGCGTTGCAAATTGTGCGCAGAGTTGCATTTCGGCGCGCGATGAAAAAAGCGGTAACCTCGGCCATGCGGTTTGGCGCACAAGGTATCAAGATTACCTGTTCCGGACGTCTTGGAGGAGCTGAGATGGCCCGAACAGAATGGTATCGGGAGGGTAGGGTTCCTCTTCATACGATGAGAGCTGATATAGATTGTGGTTTTAGCGAAGCCCGCACAACGTACGGGATCATAGGGATCAAGGTATTGATTTTCAAGGGAGAAATACTCAAGAAAGTGGGAGAAGAAAAGATTTAGGAGTCTGCGCATATGTTAAGTCCTAAAAAAGTTAAACATAGAAAATGGCAAAAAGGGAGAATGAGAGGGGCCTCTCATCGTGGGTCAAGCTTTGCTTTTGGCGAATATGGTTTGCAGGCTGTTGAATGTGGATATCTTACGGCCCAACAGATTGAGGCTGCTCGTATCGCAATGACTCGCCATGTAAAAAGGGGAGGCAAGCTTTGGATTCGGGTTTTTCCTGATAGGCCTTTCACCAAAAAGCCTGCTGAGACCAGAATGGGTGGAGGTAAAGGATCGCCGGAAGGGTGGGTTGCTGTTGTACGTCCGGGAAAGATTATTTATGAAATGGGAGGGGTACCCAGAGAATTGGCAGATGAGGCTTTTCGTTTGGCTGCCCACAAGCTTCCTATCAAGACAAAGATTGTAACAAGGGGCTAAGCAACCATGCAAGCAAAAGAAATCAGGGCTATGACAACAGACGAGACGGAAGCTAAGCTGAAAGATTTGACTGTAGAGTTGTTTAATTTGAGATTTCAGCATGCTACCGGGCAATTGGAAAATCCTATGAAAATTCCCCAGATCAAAAAGGATATAGCCCGGATCAAGACTGTCTTAAATGAGCAAAGCAAGGAATTGGGGACTAAGGAAGTAAAATAGATCATGAAAAAGCGCGGTTTGAGGAAAAAAAGGGTTGGTATAGTCTTGAGCAATAAAATGGACAAGACAACGGTGGTCCAGGCAGTACGTTTGGTTAAGCATCGTCTTTATAAGAAATATATTCGTAGACGCGTTAAGTATGTATGCCATGACGAACTGAATCAGTGCCAGATCGGCGACAAAGTGGCGATTATTGAAACTCGACCATTGTCTAAGATGAAACGGTGGCGTGTCTCGAAAATTGTGGAGAAGGCGGTATAGGAAGTGTTACGAGTTACGTGTTTAAAACTCGCAACCGGCTCTTTAAGACTGTCAATACTGGAATAACCAAAAGCTATACAATATCGAGCTGAATCAATAAGGGATAGGTCATGATACAGGCAGAAACTCAACTACAGGCAGCAGATAATTCCGGCGCAAAAAAGCTATATTGTATCAAGGTGTTAGGTGGAGCAAAGCGACGGTATGCGAGTGTCGGCGACATTATTGTTGTTTCAGTCAAAGAGGCGATTCCTAATTCAAAGGTGAAAAAAGGTGATGTTATGCGGGCCGTTGTGGTTCGGACAAAGAAAGAGGTTCGCAGACCGGATGGATCATATATTCGATTTGACGACAATTCTGCGGTACTTATCAACCAACAGCAGGAACCGATAGGTACGCGTATATTTGGTCCCATTGCCCGAGAGTTACGCGCCAAAAAATTTATGAAAATCATATCGCTGGCTCCTGAAGTTTTATAATAGGGGGAAGGCGAGGAGTAGAATAGGTCATGAGAAAAGTTTGCCGCATCAAAAAAGACGATAAAGTCAAGATCATCGCTGGTAAAGAAAAGGGGAAAATCGGTAAGGTCTTGAGTGTTATTCATAAGAAGGGACGTCTTATTGTAGAAAATGCCAACATGATAAAGCGGCATACACGGGCTGGAGGGCCAAGTCGCCAGGGAGGGATTGTTGAAAAAGAGAGTCCCATAGATTTCTCTAACGTAATGGTGATATGTGATAAATGCATGAATGGAATACGCACACAGATGAAACAATTGGAGGATGGCAAGAAGGTCCGGGTTTGCCAGAAGTGCGGGGAGATTTTGGATAAGTAGAATTTGGGTGAGGGATAAGATGTCACAGGTAAAAAACTTATATAAGGAAGAGGTAGCGCCAAAACTCAAGGAGATGTTTGGCTATAAAAATGTCATGCAGATTCCGCGGCTGACCAAGATAAGCCTTAACATGGGGTTGGGTGAAGCAATACATAATATTAAGATACTGGACGGAGCCGTTCAAGAGCTTACCCTGATTGCTGGGCAAAAGCCTGTGATAACACGGGCAAAAAAATCGATTGCAACCTTTAAACTGAGAGCGGGGATGCCTATTGGATGTAAGGTGACCCTTCGTGGTGATAGAATGTACGATTTTTTTGGCAAACTGGTCAATATTGCTCTTCCGAGGGTGCGGGATTTCCAGGGTATTTCAGGGAAGGCGTTTGACAAGAGAGGGAACTACTCACTTGGGATTAAGGAACAAATTATATTTCCTGAGATCGATTATGACAAGATTGATAAAATTAAAGGCTTGAATATTACAATTAATACTACAGCTAAAACGGACGAAGAGGCGAAGGCATTTCTCAAATTGATGGGGATGCCTTTTAGGGATTGATAGAGACCACAAAACGGTAAGAAGGAGGGTTGGTTGGCAAAGAAATCTTTGATAGCAAAAGCATTACGTCCTCCCAAATTTAGTACTCGTAAATATAGGCGTTGTCCTATTTGTGGGAGACCGAGAGCGTTTATAAGGAAATTCGGCATCTGCCGGATATGTTTCAGGACTATGGCGCTAAGGGGCGAATTGCCGGGCGTCGTAAAGTCAAGTTGGTAAAGAGCTTCTGTTGTCTATAATGACAACAGATTAATACACCATTTATTTTTATCGCATTAAAGAAATAGGAGAAATCCATGGCAGTTACGGATCCTTTGGCTGACATGCTGACACGCATACGTAATGGAAGTACAGCAAATTTTAATCGAGTAGACGTCCCTGCGTCCAAACTGAAGATCAGTGTGGTCAAGATTTTGAAATCCGAGGGGTATATTAAAAACTACAAGCCCATCAAGGACGGGAAACAGGGTTTTGTTCGAATATATTTAAAGTACTCCGGTACGAATCAGAGCGCTATTGTAGGAATGAAAAGACATAGCAAACCGAGTCGACGTATCTATGTAAAGCAAAAAGATATTCCATTAATACTAAACGGTATGGGGATTGCTATTCTATCAACATCTCGCGGCGTACTGACGGATCGAGAGGCAAAAAAACAAAACGTAGGGGGGGAACTCCTTTGCGCTGTTTGGTAAACTATTGCCCGAAGAAGGGGAAAAGGAAATGTCGCGAATAGGGAAGATGCCGATACCAATACCGGAATCTGTTGAAGTAAGCTATAAAGATTGGAATATAACGGTTAAGGGAAAGAAGGGACAGCTGTCAAGAGCTATACACCCAAATATCAATCTTCAAGTTGAAGATGATAAGATAATAGTGAATCCTGGTGGTTCGTCTAATGAGATTAGGGCGTTACATGGATTGACACGTACCCTGGTTGCAAATATGGTTATAGGTGTTACCAAGGGCTTTGAACGCGTCCTTGAAATAAACGGGGTAGGTTATCGAGTTGATTTGAAAGGGGATACGTTGACCTTTAATATTGGCTATTCCCATCCTGTTGTTTATAAACTTCCAGAGGGGATCAGCGCTACAGTTGAAAAGCAGACCAAAATTGTTCTTTTAGGGATAGACAAAGAGCTTTTAGGATTAACTGCTGCCAAAGTAAGGTCTTTTCGTAAACCCGAACCGTATAAGGGTAAAGGGATTAAATACGCAGAAGAGCGTATTAGGAAAAAGGCTGGTAAGTCTGGAGCAAAATAAATTTGAGAGTGTGAGTGTGACCTATGGGATTGATGAACGAGAAATTAAGGGCACGTTTAAAAAGAAAAAAACGTATTCGAAAAAAAATGCTTGGAACAAGTGAACGTCCGAGGCTATCTATCTTTAGAAGCGCTCGACATATGTATGCACAGATTGTTGAGGATACGACCGGGCAAACCTTGGTTTCAGCCTCTACAATTGAGAAGGCTGTCAGGGAAATGCCCAAGTTTGAAGACAAGAAGGCGGCAGCTCATCACATCGGGAAGCTCTTAGCACAGAGAGCTGCCGAGAAGGAAATCTCACGGGTTGTTTTTGATCGTAACGGGTTTTTATATCACGGACGGATTAAAGCGTTGTCGACAGGAGCACGAGAAGGTGGTTTAGATTTTTAATAGGGAGGAACCCATTGTTTAAGGTAGGCTCAGAAGAGGTTCAGTTAATAGATAAGGTAATCCACATAAGTCGTGTAGCAAAAGTGGTCAAGGGTGGTCGCCGCTTCGGATTTAGCGCGATAGTTGTGGTGGGCGATGGTAATGGTAGTGTGGGATGCGGCCTAGGCAAGGCGAATGAGGTGCCTGAGGCAATTCGTAAAGGGGTTGAACAGGCAAAAAAAGACATGACCCAAGTTGCTTTGATAGAGAATACCGTACCCTATCAAGTCATTGGGAGGTTTGGAGCGGGCCGTGTTTTACTAAAACCGGCCTCAGCAGGTACCGGACTCATCGCCGGAGGCGCTGTACGAGCAGTACTGGAAGCTGTAGGAGTGCAAAATATACTTACCAAGTGTTTGGGGTCCCATAATCCGCACAATATTGTGAAGGCCACTATCGCAGGGCTGCGCCAGCTTGAATCTCGAGAATCTATTGCCAGGAGGCGCGGGAAAAATCCTGAGGAGATTTAAGGCGGCTTACGGATGGACTTGGAAAGGATGGGGACCAATGTCGGAAATGATTAAAATTACATTACGAAAGAGTATGATAGGAAGACCTGAGAAACACCGAAAGATTCTCAGGGCAATGAGACTCCACAAGTTGAATCGATCGGTTGTTGTAAAGAACAGTCCTACCATACAAGGTATGATAAACAAAGTGTCCCATTTATTGCAAGTTGAGGAGCAGGGCAATGAATCTTAATGAATTGGCCCCCCCAACAGGGGTGCGCAAGAATAGGAAACGAGTCGGCAGAGGGCCTGGATCCGGATGGGGTAAGACCTCAGGAAGAGGGCAAAACGGTCAGAACTCACGATCCGGCGGCGGTGTACGTGTCGGTTTTGAAGGGGGCCAAATGCCTCTGCAGCGGAGACTGCCTAAGAGAGGCTTTACGAATATTTTCAAGAAAAGATACAGTATAATTAACATTCAGGATCTGGCCAGATTTGAAAAGGGGGCTATGGTTGACGATGCCGCCTTTAAAGAGGCAGGTTTATTAAAACATGGTACCGAAGGAATTAAGCTGTTGGGAAACGGAGAGATAACCTATCCTTTAACCCTGAACATCAGGGCTTGCAGCCGATCGGCACGCGCAAAGGTGGAAGCTGTGGGCGGAAAGATAATAGAAAGATAATGGGATGTTAACGTGGTAGGAACCGGCTTTCAAAATATTTTTAAGATTCCTGAATTAAAGAAGCGAATTACATATACTTTGTTGTTGTTGATAGTATATCGTGTCGGCGTGCATGTTCCGACACCCGGTATTGATGGGGATGCATTGGCATCATTTTTTGCCCGGGCGCAAGGTACATTATTCGGGCTCTTTGACATGTTTTCCGGTGGGGCACTGGAGCGACTCTCTGTGTTTGCGCTTGGGATTATGCCCTATATTAGCGCGTCCATTATATTACAGCTGCTAACTGTGGTTATCCCCACGCTGGAACGGCTTTCCAAGGAGGGAGAATCCGGTCGTAAAAAAATTACACAATATACGCGGTACGGCACAATCGTCCTGGGTGTTATTCAGTCGTTTATGATCAGTGTGGGTTTAGAGAATATGGTCTCGCCGGGGGGCGCTCCCGTGGTTTTAATTCCAGGGTGGTCTTTTCGTATCATGACGATAATTACATTAACAGCCGGTACGGCTTTCATCATGTGGCTTGGCGAACAGATTACCGAACGCGGAATCGGCAACGGTATCTCTATGATCATTTTTGCAGGGATTGTGGCAGGGATGCCCGTTGCTATCGGGAATACCTTTCGTCTTTTAAGTACGGGTGAGATGGGGGTCTTCATTGTCTTGATTCTGACCGTGCTTATGGTTGCGGTAGTGGCAACCATTATCTTTATGGAACGAGGACAACGCCGAATACCGGTACAGTATGCCAAGCGAATTGTAGGACGGCGTATGTATGGAGGACAAAGCACACACTTGCCCATGAAGATCAATATGGCAGGGGTCATACCTCCTATTTTCGCGTCTTCTATCATTATGTTCCCGGCAACGATAGCCAGTTTTATAAAGGTGCCATGGATGCAGAGCATTGTGCAAGCCATGTCCCCGAACACCATATGGTACAATCTCTTTTATGTGGGCTGTATAATCTTTTTTTGTTATTTTTACACGGCCGTAACATTTAATCCCTCGGATGTGGCGGACAACATGAAAAAACATGGCGGATATATCCCCGGGATCCGTCCCGGCAAGCGTACCGCTGATTATATTGACAAGGTGTTGACCAGGATTACCCTTGGTGGGGCGCTATATGTTTCGACGGTTTGTGTTCTCCCAACACTTTTGATTTATAGGTTTAATGTTCCATTCTATTTTGGTGGAACTGCATTGCTGATCGTGGTGGGTGTGGCGATAGATACTGTGGCCCAGATGGAATCCCATATGATGGCCAGGCACTATGAAGGCTTTATGAAGAAAGGTCAAATGAAGGGCCGTATGTAAGATATGGTTACCTTGAAATCTCCTAAAGAAATCGAGAAGTTAAGGGTAAGCAATAATATTGTGGCTGAAATCCTTGCGGCCCTCAAGGAAGAAATCAGACCCGGTATCAATACATTAAAGCTTGATAAGCGCGCGGAGAACTTAACAAAAGAATTCAAGGCAAAGCCTGCTTTCAAGGGATACCGAGGATTTCCTTATACCATTTGTGCTTCTGTAAACAACCAAGTGGTTCATGGCTTTCCTTCTTCAACTCCCTTGAAAGAAGGAGATATCCTTAGTATTGACTTTGGGGTTTTTTTTGACGGATACTATGGGGATTCGGCCATAACGGTGCCTGTGGGGAAGGTGTCCGAGGAGATCATTTACTTATTGCGGGTCACGGAAGAGTCGCTTTACTTAGGAATAAAACAGGCCCGATACGGAAATAGACTTTCTGATATTTCTCACGCGATTCAATCACATGTTGAAGCTAATGGTTATTCCGTGGTTCGGAAATTTGTAGGACATGGCATAGGAAAAGATCTTCACGAAGATCCGCAGATACCGAATTACGGAAAGCCAGGATTTGGAATTCGCCTCCAACCTGGAATGGTTTTGGCAATAGAACCGATGGTCAATATGGGGGGATATGACGTTGAAACATTAGAGGACGGATGGACGGCCGTGACAAAGGATGGCAGTTTATCGGCCCACTTCGAGCATAGCGTGGTCATAACTGAAACAGAACCGGAGATTTTAAGCAAACGGGACGGGGGAGTGTTAAATGGCAAAAGAAGAGGCAATTGAAGTTGAAGGGAAAGTGCTTGAAACCTTGCCCAACGCAATGTTTAGAGTAGAATTGCCTAATGGCCATATTGTCTTGGCCCATATTTCAGGAAAGATGCGTATGCACTTTATTAAAATACTTCCCGGGGATACGGTGACAGTGGAACTTTCGCCGTATGATCTTACCAGGGGGAGGATAACTTATCGATCCAAATAATGTCCATCCAGAAATGGCATCTTTTGCCCCAATACTGCGTTCTCCGCAGGTTTCTATCCTCGACGTAGCGCTGCTACGCCTCCGGCAGAAACCTTTGTGCGGCCTTGTCTTGGGACAAAATCTACCATTTCTGGATGGACATTAAATAGGTTTAGTCTGGAAATAGGTTTAGTCTGGAGAAAGAAGATGAAAGTTAGAGCCTCGGTTAAAAAAATGTGTCCTAAATGTAAGATTATTAAACGCAAGGGTGTTGTAAGAGTTATTTGTGAGAACCCGCGCCACAAACAAAGGCAGGGATAAAGGAGGTCAAGATTGGCAAGAATCGCTGGAGTTGATTTGCCCAAGAAGAAACGCGTAGAGATCGGGTTAACCTATATTTTTGGAATCGGGCGCACAACATCTCGAAAGATATTAGAAAAATCCGGTATTGATTTAGATACCAAGACCGATGAATTAACTGAATCCCAAGTAAGTGATATCAGAAAGATCATAGATAGTGAGTGCAAGGTCGAAGGTGATCTCCGTAGCGAAGTTTCTATGAACATTAAAAGGTTGATGGATTTGGGATGCTACAGGGGCCTACGCCATAGGAAGTCACTGCCGGTAAGGGGGCAGAGGACCCATACCAACGCTAGGACTCGTAAGGGACCGCGTCGTGCTACAGTTGGCAAGCGGAAGAAGTAAAAAGGGAAAAGTAAGAAGCCGTAGTTATTAGGGGGTAAAATGGCAAAAACAGCCCGTAAGGGAGGCAGGAAACAGGTCAAAAAGTTTGTTCAAAATGGGGTTGCACATATACAATCAACATTTAATAATACGATTGTTACGATTACGGATCAGTCTGGAAACGTCATTTCCTGGGCAAGTGCCGGCATGCAAGGATTTAAGGGGTCGATATAGAGGTATATGTAAAAGGGCCGGGGGCCGGCAGAGAAACTGCTTTGCGGGCGCTTCAGGGTGCGGGATTTAATGTGAAGTTAATTAAAGACGTTACCCCTATCCCCCATAATGGTTGTAGGCCTCCAAAGAGGAGGAGAGTCTAAAATAGGTCGAACAGGAGGATGATTTGGCAAGATATATTGGGTCGGTATGCAGGTTATGCCGCAGAGAAAATCTTAAGCTATTTTTAAAAGGTGATAGG
>JAFDAE010000585.1 GCA_019314005.1 Deltaproteobacteria bacterium
CTTACGCCATCAACAACGGCTTTTTTATTATAAACTTTTTTAAGATCTTTAACAAACAGACTGCCCATCTATTTTAGAAGACCACCCTCTTTTTTAGGATAAAATGTCGCCTCAACCTGTTCTTCATCTTCGCTTTCCACGATGCTCCGATCTTCATCCAAAAAAAGTGTGATCTTGCTGCCGGTAACGATATTTTCTCCTGACCATGCCTTTGAATTCCCCCTCAGGACCAATGTATGATCATCAGCCGTGTACACAGCATGATCCGCTGTTGCCTTTTTTGTGCCCGTTACTATCTTAACATTGCCATCGGCAATAATCTTTTTTAGTAAATCAGAATCAGCGTCAGCGCCGTTTTCTGAAACATAAAAAATCTTAAGACGCTCTGCCTTAATAACAGAGTCTTCCTGTGTAGCAACAACATTTCCAATGAATTCGACCCACTTTTCTTTACTATCCGCCTCCATCCTGTCAGAAACAATATGAATCGGGGTGGCAGACGTGTTCTCCGCAACAGGGGGGGCTGTGTCGGCCCGAGAATATACAACACCGGCATTACCCAACAAAATGACTAAAGCCAAAAACCGAACGCCGATAGAAACAAATGTCTTAATCCCTCAATTCCTCAATTCTTCAATTTTCATATAAATATCAGCCTTTACTTTCTCTTGCACACTAAGCCTTCCTGAGTCGAAATCGAATTGCATACCGTGACCGGCAAGCCGGATAGTGCTTCCTACGATTACAAAAGGGACTGTCGAACAAATTATACTTTTTTGATGTCGATAGGAAAGAGCCTCTGTTCTTATCTCATATCCCTTTCCCAGGGCTACAACATTTCCCGTGATCTCCATGTCTTGGGTCTCAGTATTCAATACCCCCTCTTGCCCGGTTAGCAGAACGGTGTCGCCATCCTTTAAAAAAAAAGTGGCTGATATATCTTCAAAAAGGACCTTGTTTTCTGAGTTCAAATACACGGCTCTTCCGGCGTCCATGACCCATTCCTTGACACCGTGTCTCGTAGACTCATGGTGAACATCATTTAATACAATGTCAACACCCTTTGGCAGAGACTCTAAAACAGTCTCTGGTGTCTTTTGGACATTTCGGTACCACCAAAGGCATTCGTCTGTCGTCTTTACTCCTTACTGCCTACTACTTACTATTTCCTTTGGGCTATTAGTCATAACATACCATGCCCCATTATAACTGTAAAGGAACAAAGAGTAATCATACCTTCTTCGTAACACTTTAGCTTTTTGAAAAAATTCAACCCTGCGAACCTGTTTTGAACCGCAGAATATCGAACAAGGAATTATGAATGATGAAATAAATGATAAAAAACAACCCTTCGTAATTCGAAATTCCTTGTTCGACATTCAATATTCAAATAATGCTCGCTTCACTCAACAACATTTGACTCTTTCAACGAAAACAGCAAAACTTTAAAAGCGCTAAACAAAAA
The DNA here is from genome assembly GCA_019314005.1 of Deltaproteobacteria bacterium. The sequence goes on from JAFDAE010000585.1 coordinate 1,466, forward strand.
GCATTTATCTGGACTACTATTGATTTAAAGCAGGTACCAATAATCATCGATTATGATAAAAGGAGGTGATCATTTCATCCCACAACCCCTGTGCTTTAAGTAGCATTTCACATACTTCTCGGACCGCGCCCTGCCCCCCTTTGGCATTAGTAACAATACGGGCCTTTTTTCTAACCAGTTCATGGGCGTCAGCAACGGTTATAGGAACTCCTACGAGATCAAGTAAGGGAAGATCAGGCAAATCATCCCCCATATAAGCTACCTCTTCTTCTGAAAGGGCGCATTCTTCGATGATTTTTTTAAATATCGCCACCTTGTTTGATGCTCCCTGATAGACCTTCTTAATCCCCAGGTTGGCACATCGGTGTTGAACTACCCGAGAAACCCGCCCAGTGATAATCCCCACTTCCAATCCACACTTCATTAGAAGCCTGATACCAACCCCATCTTTAACGCTAAAAAATTTGGTCTCAATGCCCTGATCGTCATAAATTATCCTTCCGTCGGTAAGGACTCCGTCAACGTCAAGAAGAAGGAGCTTAACTTTTTTCAGATCTTCTTTCATATCCAGTAATCCATTGCAGATTGACGATTGAAGAGTGTCGATTGAACTG
>JAFDAE010000031.1 GCA_019314005.1 Deltaproteobacteria bacterium
CACTATCTTTGATGGTTGAAAAACTCCGTGTAATTGTGGAAGATGTAAAATCCGCCTCAGCCAATGTGGCGGCCGGGAGCCGGCAAATGAGCGCCAGCGCCGAGCAGATGTCACAGGGGGCAAACGAGCAGGCATCTTCAGCCGAGGAAGCGTCCTCATCTGTAGAACAGATGAGTTCCAATATCAATCAGAACTCAGACAACGCGCAACAGACCGAAAAAATCGCATTAAAGGCTGCTCAGGATGCAGAAGAGGGCGGCAAGGCAGTAGAAGAAACAGTGAGTGCGATGAAGGAGATCGCCGGCAAGATATCAATCATCGAAGAGATCGCGCGGCAGACGAATCTGTTAGCCTTGAATGCCGCCATTGAAGCGGCACGCGCAGGCGATCACGGCAAGGGGTTTGCGGTAGTGGCAGCAGAGGTGCGCAAACTCGCGGAGCGCAGCCAGACAGCGGCTGCTGAGATCGGAAAACTTTCTGCTTCAAGTGTGGACATCGCAGAACAGACCGGTGAGATGCTGTCCAAGATGGTCCCTGATATCCAGAAGACAGCCGACCTTGTACAAGAGATCGCTGCCGCCAGCAACGAGCAGAATTCGGGAGCCTCAGAGATCAACAACGCGATCCAGCAGTTGAGCACGGTGACCCAGGAGAACGCCTCAGCATCTGAGGAGATAGCCTCAACATCGGAAGAGCTGTCTGCGCAGGCGGAACAACTCCAGAACACGATCGCGTTCTTCAAGATTGATGGTTCCGGACACACGAAAAGCAGACAGTTATCAACCGATGTGAATGCTGTTCAAAAAATAAAACATATATCACCTGGAGAACATATATCATCTGTGCCCGCACAAGACAAAATCACCGAAGCCGCTATGTATGGCGCAAAGGCAAAGGAGATGACGACGGGTATTACATTAGACATGGAAGCTAACAGCGGCAACAGGGCTGAGGCTGAGTTTGAAAAATTTTAATAGGATAAGGTGTAAAAATGAGTGTATCTGAAATAACGGAGACAAGTCAGTACCTGACCTTTAAACTGGGCGAAGAGGTATACTCTGTGGAGGTTGCAAAGGTCCGAGAGGTCTTGGATTTAACCCCTGTTACAAAAGTCCCGCGGATGCCGGAGTTTATGCTCGGGGTAATCAACCTTCGTGGGAACGTGGTGCCGGTGGTGGATATGCGGTTGAAATTAGGAATGCCACATGCCGAGAGCACTGTTGATACCTGTATCGTGATTGTGGAGGTCGACTTTGAGGGTGATGCAACAGTGCTCGGCGCTTTGGTGGATGCTGTGCAGGAGGTGATCGACCTTGAGCCTGATCAGATAGACCCCCCTCCAAGTATAGGGACGGGTTTAAATACAGAATTCATCCGAGGAATGGGAAAGTGTGAAGACCAATTCATAATCATACTTGAGATCGATAAAGTGTTTTCCGTAGATGAACTAGCCGTTGTGCGAGAGACCGGCGATACTGCCACAGAGGAAGCAGTTGCAGAAGCATAGTCTTTTTACCGTCAGTTTAACCTTGAACCGTGAACCCCTGAACTTTGAGACTGAGCCGTTACTTATCAAGCACCTCTCTCACTTTTCTCAAAAGTTCATTGGGTGCAATCGGTTTCTGAACAAAATTTACCCCTTCTTCAAGAATCCCTTTTTTATCTATAATATCAGTGCTGTAGCCGCTCATAAAAATGGCCTTCATTCCAGGTCTCATTTTTGTTATCTCTTCATATGCCATTTTGCCGTTCTTTGTTGGCATTATAACATCTAAAACAGCAAGGTCTATTTTATCTCTGTTTTCCTTAAATTTTATGACGGCATCTTGTCCGTCAACAGCCTCTACGACCTTATACCCTAAACGCTCAAGGATAATTCTTAGGAGCTGTCTGACTTCTTTATTGTCCTCCGCTACGAGCACCGTCTCTGTTCCGCCTTTTGGCGGAGGAAGGGTTTCTTTTTCGGCTTCTTCAACGCCCAACTTGATCACGGGGAGATATATCTTAAATGTCGTGCCCTTGCCGGGTTCGCTGTAAACATTGATGATACCTTGATGTTGTGTGACTATCCCGTATATAATGGACAATCCGAGTCCGGTGCCCCTTCCCATCTCTTTGGTAGTAAAAAATGGTTCAAATATCCTTTTTCTTGTGCTTTCATCCATACCTTCGCCCGTGTCTGTAACAGAGATCACAGCATACTCTCCCGGTTTTACATCATAGCCGTGCGTTCTAATGAACATATCGTCCAGATTCATAACCTCGGTTCCGACGGTCAATATCCCTCCTTCGGGCATTGCATCTCTCGCATTGGTGGCAAGGTTCATAAGGACCTGCTCTATCTGGCCGCTGTCGGCCATGATGGTTAGATCTTTGTCTGCAAGTATTGTCTTAAGCTCGATATCTTCACCGATAAGCCGCAATAACAGTTTTTCCACCTTATCTATGATCTCATTCAGTCTTATCGGCTTTGGGTGGATTATCTGTTGCCTGCTGAAGGCAAGAAGGCTCTGGGTTAATTGAGCGGCCCTGTGCGATGAGCTGAGAATGTGGTCTATTTCAGTCCTTAACGGATCATCTTCACTCATCTTCATCTGTAGAATGTTACTATAGCCTATTATTGCCGTGAGGATATTATTAAAGTCATGAGCTATCCCGCCTGCAAGCTGACCAATAGCCTCCATTTTCTGAGCTTGGCGAAGCTGGTCCCCAAGCTTCCTCTTTTCTGTGATATCATTGGTAACCTCTATGACCGAAACAACGTTGCCCGAGTCATCTTTCATCGGATACGATCGTACTTCTACATAGACGGACCCGCCGTCTTTGTCTTTGTGGGTATGGACAACTGAGTAGGGTTTTCCTGTCTCAAAGGTGTATCTTGTCGGGCACTCCTCGCCGGTCTCATAGCAGGGTCTATCCGTCCGATGAGAAATTTCATAGCAGTGTTTTCCTCTGATATCTTCGACCGGTATCTTAGACTGGCAACCAAAAGCCTTGTTAGCTGTGACAATCCTGTAATCACGGTCTATGACACTGAATCCTTCACCAACACTTTCAAGAATGTTCTTTATGAACCCTTCGGCCTGTCTCCGTTCCCTATCCCTTTTGTCCCTTTGCAGTCGCGCATTGAGCACCGGCGCTATGTGGTTAGATATAGCCTCCAGCAATTCCAGATCCTTTTCATCATAGTCGCTCTTCTTGTTGGCAATAAGAAGGTTGGCGATGACATTTTCCTTATGGACAATAGGCACATCCATGGCCCTGGTTATGGGAAGGTGTCCTTCCGGCACTTTGAAGGGCTTGTTTGAATAGATGCTCTTTTTTTCTGTAAGCGCCTGTCCCCATATACCTCCCCAAGAGCCACAAGGGAATACAATGGTCTTGTCCACAATTTGGCACTTTTTCCAGATATCCCTGGTCATGGAGGGGCAGACATAGTTTCCGGCTTCATCGATGTACCCAAAGACACCGTATTTGCTTTCCATGACCTCCAGAATAACCTTCAAGACTTCCGCGTACATCTCCTCGTCAGGGACGGTGAGAAATATTTGAGAAATCCTGTTCCTAATGGACAGATTTCGCTCTGACTGGCGGAGGGCTTCTTCTGCCTCTTTTTGCACCTTGGCCCGCCGGGCCTTCTCCAGGGCGGCCTTGACCGCAACTGGCATGCGGATGAAGTGTTTGGGAGACTTAAGGACATACTCATCAAGGCCGTCTTGCATAGCCCTTACAGCCACCTCCTCGGTCCCTGTGCCGGTAAACATGATTACAGGGCAGTCAGGGCGGCTAGCCTTGACCGCGTTTAATACCTTTAGACCGTCTGTCCAGTGGAGTTGGTAATCCGTTATCACGAGATCGAATCCGCCCGCCTCAAGTGTCTCGGATAAGCCTTGTGAATCGATAATTTCTTTTACACTCACGTCCGGGAACTCCCGCTGCAGTTCGCGTATGGTCAACGCGCGGTCATCCGGGCTGTCGTCGATGAGAAGGATATATGGTGAATTCATGATTGCCCCCTGCCGATTTTAGATTGCGCAATTTATAATATTTCCGGCTTTTCGTTCAAAATTAACCAATAGAGATTAAGTGCCTTCACTATGTTCAGCAGACCGTCAAAGGCCACCGGTTTTGTGAGATAAGAGTTTGCGCCCAGGTCATAAGCCCGGTTGATATCCGAGGTTTCCTTTGAACTGGTGAGCACTACAACCGGGATGCGCATCAGGCTGGTTTGACCTTTCATCCATGCCAGCACTTCAAGACCTGACTTGCGGGGGAGTTTCAGATCGAGGAGTATCAGCACGGGCAATGGATAGTGTTCTCTGTCGACATATGGCTCCTGGCCGGCAAGATAGGCAACCGCCTGTTCACCGTCTGTCACAGTCTGCAGAGGATTCGCAATGTTGACTTTACGAAAGGCACGCTCAATGAGCATAACGTCATTGGGATCGTCTTCAACCAACAATATGGTACCAATAGTAGTCTTCACAGTCATTCCTCCGTTTTTGGTAATTCCACCCAGAAGGTACTCCCCTTGCCAGGGGTTGATTCAACACCGCATTTTCCGCCCATGCGCGTTATCCCTTTACGCACAATGGCAAGGCCGATTCCGGTGCCGGCGTAGGTCTCAATCCCGTGCAGGCGTTCAAACACTCGAAAGATACGCTCCTGATGTTCCGCGGCGATCCCGATGCCATTGTCTTTCACCGACAGACGGATGTATTTGCCCCTCTCTTCAGCCCATATGCGAATCTGGGGATGGACGTCAGGCGACACAAACTTTGTAGCATTATCGACAAGATTTGTCACAACCTGGGCAAGCGTGGAGCGATGACCTCCTGCTTGTGGAAATGGCTTGTCAATAGTAATCTGCGCCTGTTTATCCTCGATTTCACCTTGGAGCTGCGCAAGGACTTCTTCTATAATACTCTCCAGGCTGACGGGAGCAAGGCGGATCTCCGCGCGGCTGAGACGGCTATAGGTCAGGAGATCCTCTATCAATGTTTCCATGCGCTGGGCAGCATCAACAATCCTGTGGCCGTAGTCTTTACCAACCGCATTTAGTTTCTCGGCGTAGTCCTCCATGAGGGCCTGGGCAAAGCCCTGCATGGCACGAAGCGGCGCGCGCAGGTCGTGGGAGACAGAGTAGGAGAATGCCTCCAGCTCGGCAATGCTTTCCTTAAGTGCTTTAGTCCGTTCTTCGACTAGCTCTTCAAGATGCTCCCGGTGTTTTCTTAATTCTTCCTCAGCCCTCTTCCGGTCGGTAATATCCATAGCCAGGACAGCAACTTTTGATACCGTCCCCTGTGCATCAAAGATAGGGTAAACAATGTTATCAAACCAGCCTCCCCTGCGCTGGTCATCGAAGCGAACAGGTTTACCAGTCTGGATGCAATCTTCAGCATATCCTTTTCTACGTTCGGCCACATCCGGCGGAAATAGATCGAAAATGTTTGTTCCGACAAGTTCGTTCCTGCTCATTTTGAATCTGCGAGCCATTGTCTCATTGACGTCAAGTATGATACCTCCGGCATCTAACAACACCATAATATCATCTGGAGCATTCAAAAGCGCTCTCGCTGTTTCTTCACTCTCTCGAAGTGCCACCTCCGATCGTTTCCGCTCGGTGATGTCCGAGAAAACGCCATAAGCATACCGTATATTATCTTTCTCAAAGGCCATCATTGCCATATCATGAACCCAAATCCATTCCCCGTCCTTCCTTTGAATCCTGTACTCAACATTAAATTCTTGTTTTTTGGTAAACATCATTTCAAAGGAGTCTTCAACAAACCCCATGTCATCAGGATGTATTCTTCCAAACCACAAAGTATCTCCACTTTCGTATATCTCTTCCTGACTATATCCGTATATTTTTTCCACATTTGGGCTGATGAATGTGGTTTTGCCATGTTCACTGGTTATCCATGTTACAGAGGGTATGTTTTCGACCAACAGACGATATCTTTCTTCGCTCTCGCGTAGCGCCTCTTCTGCTCGCTTGCGATCGGGAATGTCCACAGAGGAAGACATCAAGCTAACGGCAGTTCCCTCACTGTCACGAACCAAAGCTGCACATACTTGAACATCGAATATGGAGCCGTCTTTACGCCGTGCTTGTATTTCATTAGTCCACTTCCCCTCTTTATGTAATGCATCAATGATCTCATCGTGCTTATCTGCTACCATCCAATAGTCAGGGAAGGGTTTACCCAGAAACTCGTCAGGACTGTCAAAACCCCACATCTTAAGAAAGACTGGATTGGCATAGGTCATCTTCCCATCAAGATCCGAAGTAGCAATCGCGCTTGACGCAGATTCGATGATGTAGTCCTTTTGCTGTAACTTTTCCTCTGCCTGCTTCTGCTCGGTGATGTCTGTAGCTATGTGTATGACCTTTTGGAGATTACCTTCATCACCGAACACGGGTGTGCAGGTAACAAAAAAAATGCGGCCGAGGGTTTCTACCTCCATGTCGGCTGTCTCGAAATGACCCGTGGTTAGCATCTTCGCCATCGGACAGCCTTCGGGTGGTTTGTCAGTACCGTGCATGAACTCATAACACTTCATGCCGACAAGTTCCTCTTGCAGTTTGCCTGTTGCCTTCACTGTGGCACGATTGGCTGATATAACGCCGTGCCGGAGGTCCAAGATCATTGTGGGGTGGCCGATTGCCTGAAAGATGTCTTCCCAATCCTGACGCGCCTGTTGCGCCTCCTCCCCCGCCCGCTTGCGTTCGATGATCTCTACCCTCAATTCTTCGTTGGATGCCGCAAGCTCGGAGGTGCGCTCTTCAACCCTTAGTTCAAGTTGGTCGTGGGCCTTTTTCAGCTCCTCCTCAGTCTGTTTACGCGCGCTGATCTCTTTCTGCAGCGGGATGATGGCCAATCGGCTTAACATCCACCAAAGAGATATGCCAAGGAGCGTGGTAAAAGAAGCACCCGCAATAGACATACGGATCGCAAGCTTGCGCACATGAGCTTGAATCGGGGTTAATGCCTGCTCTAACTCAAGGAGAACGCTCCCGCCATCGGGAAACTTCTCGGTGTGCGCGACTTTAAAGGTGGCGGAACGGGGTCTCTCCGTCGTGTATTCTGAAAGGACGAATCCTGTGTGTATTGTTGCCCGCAGGGAGACCACATCAGGCCGTTCTTCTCCCCACTGCAACACCGCTTGTTCGACCTGTGCGTATTCCCTTCTCAGCATCGATTCGCGGATAAATGTGCCCATTAATTGCAGCTCTCTCAGATCATGTCGACGCGCATTCTCTATGAGTGCTGTTTTTTCATAAATGACGATCACCATAGTAGTGATCACAAAGAACGCGATAAGAATCCCGATAAATGTCCAGAATGCTTTTTTCATATACCTGAGTCCTATTTGCCAGTGCTATCACTTAGAACAAGATTTTTTTACCGCCCTTATCACCCGAAACTGCCTTTAGAATGACTCTCAAGTTGTCATAGTCTCGATCCTGGACAGGAATAAGGCCGGTTGTCCCTTTCTTGAGGGGACTAAGGATCGACCGGACCTTTTTCTCGCCTTTTATACCCTGCAAAGCCTTTCGAATCTCGTCAACCAATGCCGCATCCAGCTTATTGCTCGCAACAAAGATATGTTCAGAAATGGCCGGGCTGCGGGCCAGCAGTTTGAGCCCGCGTTTTTCATAGAGGTTGAAAACTTCCTCCTTGACTGCGCCGGCATCGAAGTCGCCAATCAGCACACTTAAGGCAACGTTGTTGTGGCTTCCAAGAAATGCATGTTCCCGTAAATCATCAAGGCGCACCCCTTCGTTGATAAGCATATAGTACGGGACTATATAACTCATGGTAGATTCGAGACTGCCAAAAACAAACTTTTTCCTTTTCAGGTCCTTCATAGACTTAATGTCGCTATCTTTGCCGACAAAAATACAGCCCTGAAAAGTCGGCCGACCGTTGAGCTCATGACGCGATAGAAGAGGTTTTGTGCCGAACCTGTTCACCATTTCCACATAGGAAATAGGCCCCATATAGGCAATATCCAGATCATCGCGCCCAATTCTTCTAATATGTTCCTTGTAGTCTTTTGCTATCGAAATACGCACAGGCCGTTTTACCTTTGACTCAATCTCTTTTGCCAGCGGGGTAAACCGTTTTATGAGGTCTGTAGCGGGGAGATACGGGTGAACTCCCAGGACCAAAGGTCGTTCAATTTTTTCCTGGGCGCTGATTCCATTGGTGGGGAATAGAATTAGTGATAACAGAACAAAGCCAAGCATCAAGATGTTGTTTCTTATATGCATGAAATTTCCTCTTTGAACATATGATTTTTACTTACTTTCACAGAAACAACCCTATCTATTTGAATGATCACAATTTATTGAGTTAGGTTATTATGAGAGACCTTTGAAAAATATTCAATTTTGTCCAAGTTCAAGGAAGGCGATCCCGCCTTGGCGGGATTAACCGGAGGAATGCATTGGGTATTTTGAGTCCCGCCTTGGCGGGATGAGCTTGACGCCGAAATTGGGCAAAAGGGGGTGTTTTTCAAAGGTCTCTATGAGTGGATCAGGATGTTGAGCTTCAATAAGAACAAGTTCGAAGTTGGATTAGTGGAAGTATACGATGTAAATATATTACAATAGGATAAGCCTTGGTGCAAGACATTTTTAGACATTTTCAGGCAAAGAAACGGGCCACTTTCTCTGCAATGCGTGTGGCATTCAATGTGCAGTCGTTTAATGCTACCCCCCTGTAGGAATTGCCGGTAAGAAAAAGGCCAGGAATTCGCGAAACCCTTTCATCGACTTCTTGGAGCCGCTCCTTGTGTCCAACCGTGTATTGGCAGATCGCTTTTTCCCACTTGAAGGCCTGGACAAATGTCGGTTCTGCGGTGATACCCATGATTGCTTTGAGTTCGTCCCGGACCATGGCGATTATCTCTTCTTCCGGAAGAATGGCAAGTTCAGGAGATCGGGCACCCCCGACAATAGTGCGCAGCAGCACACTTCCCTCAGGGGCCCTGTGGGGAAATATGCTGGAAGTCCATAGAGATCCTAATATGCGACGGTGCTCCTTTTTGGGAATTAAAAAACCAAATCCATTTATGTCATGCTTTATAGTATTCTTATCGAAACCAAGTCCCACCACGGTGGCAGGTGCGAACTCGAAGCGGTTCAGGACGGCAGTCAGCCCTTCATCAATATGCGCAAGGGGTGATGCAGTATCGCAGGCAGGGGCTGCCGCCACGACACAGTCGCACTCAAAATCCTCTGCTCCGGGAAATGAGAGCCTGAATCCTCGGGCGGTCTTCTCTATTTTCTTCAGGTCCGAATTACACGTAATACGCCCCTTAAATCGGTCTGCAATGGCTTGAGGCAGGACTGAAAGACCATCACGAAATGACGTCAATGTCCCGCCTGGTCCTGCCGGACCACCCTTATCCTTTTTCTTTCGGGCAGCCGGGTCTTTCTTGCGTTCCTTTTGAATCTTAATCATTGCTTTGATGAGGCTGCCATAGTCGCGTTCCAGTTCTGCCATCCTCGGGAAGCAGCTCTCAAGACTGAGCCTTTCGGTGTCACCTGCAAACACTCCTGCAACCATTGGGTCGAGAAGTTTGGCATGCGCTTCCTCGCCGAGACGGCGTCGGGCAAACTCAGCAATAGTGGGATCGGTCCCTTGTTTTGGCCCGGGCGCCCAGAGTTCCCCGATGATCCGAATTCTACCTTTTAATGAAAGAAGGCCCGAGAAGAAAAATTTGGGGGGAGATGTTGGTAATTCATGCAGCTTCCCCTGAGAGTATATGAACCGTTTCCGGGCCGCATCAGTGCTGCGGAGCAGTTTATCCGAAAGTCCAAGTTCCTCACAGAGCTGAAGTGTTGAAGGTTTGGAGTCAAGAAAACCGTTCGGGCCTGCCTCACACCGGAAACCATTTTTAAAGACGGCGCTAATCTTTCCTCCAACCTTCGGTTCCCTTTCAAAGATGTGAACCTTATGGTCGATTCCCGACTCTTTTAACTTTTTTTCTATCTGAAATGCGGTGGCAAGTCCGGAGATGCCAGCGCCGATTATAGCAATCTGCTTCATGGATTAATTAATCCTTTCCAAGATGATTTTTCACAAGGGCTGCTAACAAAGCTATAAAATCATCCGAATCATTCAGGGATTCGGTACGAACCAGTTTTCCGCCCTGTTTTTCAACCTGTGACCGGTAGAGGATATCGATTTCATAGAGGGTTTCAACATGATCTGAGACAAAGCTTATTGGAACCATCAAGAATTCTTTTTTCCCGGATTGCATAAGTTGGTCCAACAACTCGGTTGTATCAGGTTCCAGCCATTTTACCGGGCCGGAGCGGCTTTGAAAGGCAAGGTGGCACGAATAATTTTGAAATTTCTCTGTCACCAATCGAAATGTGGCTGTAGTATGGTCCAGATAGGGGTCTCCTTTTGTGATCAGTTTTTGCGGCACGGAGTGAGCGCTGAAGATGATCTGTAACCGTTTTTTTTCTTCTTCGGTAAAGTGATTGAGAGCGTTTGCAATCCTTGATTGAAGGCAGGCGATGTAAGCGGGATGGTCATAAAATCGGTCTATGATAGTGAGTTCAAGGTCTGCGTTCTCTTTCTTTATTGCTGTGCGCAGATCCTTGATACTGCTGCCTCCTGTAACTTGCGAATAGTGAGGATACAGAGAAAGCGCGACCACCCTTTTCATGCCGCTCTGTTGAACCCTTTTTACGGCCTCTGACGCAAAGGGATGCCAGTAACGCATTGCCACAAAAGACTCGGCAGGCACTCCTGCTTGTGACAGGGCTTCCGCGAGTTTTTCACCTTGACGCTCAGTAATATCAGTCAGCGGAGTTTTGCCTCCAATCAACTCATAGTATTTTCGTGATTTGGGGGCTCTTTTCGATGCGATTATTCTTGCGATATAGGGTTGAAGGAAAGCAGGGCAAGGGAGTCGGATAATGTCTCTGTCGCTGAACAGATTGAGCAAAAACGGCTCAACCGCATCTAAAGAATCAGGGCCTCCCATGTTGAGGAGGATAAGTCCGATCTTGTTATTGGCGTAAGTCATAACTGGCAGCTAATGTCGTTAAACTGAACCTAAAATAGAAAGCAAAAAATTCGAATATCGAATATCGAAATCCGAAACAAATTCAAATGACCAAAACTCAAAATCCGAAACAACATGACTCAAAAGGTGACACGCTTCGTTCGCATGCAATGGAGTACCACTCTAAGTCGTATCGTGTTTTGAACATTTGATATTTGGATTTAGGATTTGTTTCGGATTTCGTGCTTCGGATTTCGATATTCATGCTTCCCAAAGGGTATCGGATTCCTTGTAATTCCTAATTCGTCAACTTCTCCGTGATAGGTTATGCACAATCTCAACCAGAGCCTGTACATTCTCAACAGGAGTGGTTGGCAAAACGCCATGCCCCAGATTGAAGATGTGCCCCGCCCTTCCTCCGACTCGTTTCAAGATGTCTTGCACACGTTCTTCGATCCCTTTGCGGTCCATGAATAGAACACACGGATCGAGGTTTCCCTGAATCGCCCGATCGTAGCCAATCTCCTTCCAGGCTACGTCTATTTCAATCCTCCAGTCAACTCCGATGACGTCTGTATTAAGCTTTCTCATCCGGCTCAATAGAGTCGCTCCTCCGTTGGAGTAATAAATGACAGGAACTCCTTTGCGGTTGAGCCGGTCGACCACACTCTTAACATAGGGGAAGACAAAGGTGTCAAAGTCGATAGGAGAACAGATGCCTGCCCATGTATCAAAGATTTGTACCGCCTGTGCCCCGGCCGCGATCTGCGCGTTGAGATAGACGGTGACCGCATCGCTCAGTTTGGCAAAGAGGGCGTGTGCAGTTTTTGGATCTTTATACATCATGGTTTTGAGGTTGAGAAAATCCTTTGAACTACCCCCCTCTACCATGTAGGTAGCCAGGGTAAACGGAGCGCCTGAAAACCCTATAAGCGGGACTCTTCCTTCGAGTTCCCTACGAAGAATTCGTATGGTCTCCATAACAAATGGAAGCGACGATTCCGGATCGATCTCCCTTAAGGCCTCGATTCCGGATCGAGAACGGATGACAGGGCTCAGTTGCGGCCCCATTCCCTTCCCAAATTTCAGATCAAGCCCCATCGCCTCAGGAATCACAAGAATATCCGAAAAAAGGATCGCGGCATCCACATTGAGTTTGTCAATCGGCTGAAGAGTTACCTCCGCGGCAAGCTCAGGGGTCTTGCAAAGTTCTAAAAATTCCGTTTTTTCGCGAACTGCGCGATATTCTGCCATATATCTGCCGGCTTGTCGCATTATCCAGATCGGGGTTCTATCAACTTCCTGCCTGAAACACGCCTTGATAAATCGGTAGTCTGACACGCATGTTCTCCTTGTTTCGTACTATAGTATTTTATTGGTTTTCATTAAGAATCTGTAAGGATTTTGTAGATGCTCAATAATGTACGGAAAATTTGTACTATGCCGAAAAACAGGTTCACCACAGAGACACAGAGACCACAGAGATAGAATTTCTTTTTGTTTGCCGGGAGATCGGCAAACAAAAAACATCAGCCTACGGCACAACACAATGTTAGAGTTCCCCAAGGATAGCATCTTTTATCCCATCGTCGTCTCCCGATGGGATAAAAAAATAATAACTCTGTGTACTCTGTGTCTCTGTGGTGAAAATATCGCAGCACATTGAGCAATCACAGAATCCTCAGCAAAAAATACCACCGTAAGATCATTATTTTTTC
>JAFDAE010000586.1 GCA_019314005.1 Deltaproteobacteria bacterium
ACCCTTCCCTGCAGAGGACAAGAGGGAGAAAAGCAACAAAAAAAGACCTATCCCGATATAAATTCGGACATGGGACATCTGTTCACCGAGTCAGTGCGAGACCTTTGCAAAACTGTCGCATTTTTCAAAGGTCTCTGTGCTATTTTAGAAAAAATCGGTGATATTCCTCTTCCTTAAGGTGCCTTTTGAGAATCCCGAGTATATAATCGATCACTTCCCTGATCTCATCATCGCTTAACCTTTTTGCCAGGATCTGCATCAATTCATCATCTGTAAACTTTTGAAGATAGGCAATCAAGGACTTTTCATCGGTCTCCCGATCCAATCCAAATACAATTTTTCCTTCATCATAGGTGTTTACAAAATCATGTGTGTGTTTTCCCACCTAAGTGCTCCAATTCGTCATGTTTCTGGACAACCATCCCGTGCAAGCCGGAACCCTGAAGGGTGTCTAAAGTTTAGACACTTCAAACTTTTAATACGTAATCGTCCTATATGTTTATTATTGGAGGAACTGTTTTAATTGTCAAGGAAGAAGATATTTGTTAAGATGCTTTGCAAATTACCAGGCGCCTGGGAGGTGAGACTAATAAACCAACTGGAAAAAATTATTATTAAAGCAACAGCTAACCTTGATGCTCTTTATCCATTTTGGCACTTTGCTCCCAAAAGTGAAATAATGAAAGCCCTGATTGATCCGATGAAAACGTTTGTCACCACCACCAAGATCGACAACAGATACCTTGTTGATCTTATTAGACTTTGGGAAGAGCACCCTGAGAAGGTCGACATACTGCCCGTACACGCCTATGAGATTACCATAACATTGGACGATACGACAGAATATTACATCGGAGATAACGGCAATCATCTATTAATTGCAGCAAGATTTCTGCGCAAACAATATCTCCGGGCGGAACTTCAAAAGATCGACTATGGCTTACTATCAGTTACATGGGGGTTGTGGCACGACAAAAAAGATGGTTGGTTTTGCGTACCAAAGAATACAAATCTGTACGAAAGGACTTTACCGTTATATAGTAGGCCTGGCTGAAGAAAACGCATGGATACTGTCTAAGATCCCATTGATAAAAGCACCTGATTCTTTGGTGCCGTATTTTTTCCCGATATTCACCGCTTCATTGATGGAAACCTTGAAAGGGATGTCGTCACAATAGAGGAGTTCAAAGGCCGCAATCCGCATAATATTACGATCGACACGCGACATCCGGCTGATTTTCCAATTGCTTGAAAAGCGTTCTATTAATTGATCTATATCGTTCTTATGCTGCAAGACACCTTCCACTAAACGAGAGAAAAAAGGCCTCGCACTCTTGGACACCTCAAAATTTTTGCAGAATAGTTCTACCGCATCAAGTAAATTGTTTTTGTTAAAATCTAATTGAAAAAGCGCTTGCAACGCAAGTTCTCTTGATCGCTGTCGGGTTCCCATATCGAGTTTTCACTTTTTATTCGCTCAGTCTCTCTACCAGATTTGCCATCTCCATCGCTGCAACCGCGGCGCTCCAACCTTTATTGCCCGCCTTTGATCCGGCTCGTTCTATGGCTTGCTCTAAGGTGTCAGTAGTAAGAACACCAAATGTAACAGGAACACCGGTTTCAAGGGATGCCTGCGCGATCCCTTTTACTGCTTCAGAGCTCACATATTCAAAATGGGGCGTCGCCCCTCTAATCACTGCTCCCAAGCAGATAATAGCGTGATAGCTTCTCTTTTCAGCCATCTTCTTAGCAATCAGCGGCAGTTCGAAGGCTCCCGGGACCTTGACGATGTCAATATCTTCTTCCCTCCCCCCGCTCCTGACAAGGGCGTCAACAGCCCCTCCCACCAGGCGATCACTGATAAAATCGTTGAACCTGCTCACCACCAGGCAGAACTTTTTCCCCGCAGCTGAAATCTGTCCTTCGTAAGTCTTTGGCATTGTACGTATCTCCTCTCGATAGTGTCCTCTAAGCCCTGACCCCTGACACCTAATCCCTGATACCCATTTATTTAATACTCAGCACATGTCCCATTTTTTTCTTTTTACATTTCAAGTAATTCTCATTGTATTCATTATACGGGACCTCGATCGAAACCTGTTCCACAACACGTAGTCCA
>JAFDAE010000242.1 GCA_019314005.1 Deltaproteobacteria bacterium
CAACAGGAGTGCCATGAAGCGTGGGAGCCTATCATTCTCAACGCAGATTACCGTTTCGTCTACGCAGATGGCTTAAACCGCTTTTACGTTGCGAATGAACACGACAAACTCCTACCTGCATTTAAGTACCCCTGTAACGTCTTTGATGACTTCAAGTTAAGCGCGCAACAGCAAGCCGAAGAAAAAGCAACGGAAGTAGAAACTAAGGCACAGCAAGCAGAAGCAAAAGCCTCTACTGCCTTGGAGGTTGAGCGCGAACGCTCTCGGTGGCTGGAAAACGAGTGGAACGCCGCCAAGCTGAGAATCGAAGAGATGGCTGGCGAGTCTGCTCTTTTCCGCGATCGGACCGGCCAGCTTGAGGTTCAGCTAGCGGAAAAATCCCAGGTATTCGACAACACGATGCTGGCGCTGACTCGGGAACGAGAGCGCTCTCAGTGGCTGGAAAACGAGTGGAACACCGCCAAGGCCAAGATAGAGGAGCTCAATGGCAATTCCCATCACTGGTGGACCGTGGCTGATAGTCTGAATCGTGAACTTCAAGCCATGCAAGCCAGTCGCTGCTGGCGTATCACCCGCCCACTGCGTGACGCCTTCGATATACTGCGCCTGATATGGGCGAAGTTCTCAAGCATCCCAAGGGCCATCAAGCGCGGCCTTAGAGGTCTGCTAAACCCCATCTTTGTCCGTTTGATCCGTTTTGCCCTGGCTCATCCTAAGCTCAAAACATGGGCGTTGGCTTGGGTACGCAGATATCCAGCACATGAGGCATGGCTGCACAGGCTTGCTGCGGCAAAGGGAATAATCGCTGGCGACATGATGGTGCAGATCTCTCTTGAGGTGTCTTATGAAGGGCTTACGCCAAGCGCCCGACGCATCTATGCTGATCTGAAGGCTTTCTGGAAATAGAGGTGTTGGCCGGTACACAATTGAATTGGTCAAAGCAATGGCTCTCAATCCAATGGGTCATGAGATTATTCTAGCTCTCAATGGAGCTTTTCCTGAAACGATAGAAGCTATACGAGCCGAATTTGATGGTATTTTGCCCCAAGAAAACATAAAAGTATGGCAGCAGTTCTTTGATACCGCTGCAATCAATCTTAAAAACATGTGGAGGAAGAAAGCTGGTGAAATCCTCCGAGCAGAGTTTTTAAACAACCTCGATGCTGATATTATTTTCTCAACAAATCTACAAGAGGGGTTTTTTGATGCTGCATGCAC
This sequence comes from Deltaproteobacteria bacterium, assembly GCA_019314005.1. The sequence goes on from JAFDAE010000242.1 coordinate 1,219, forward strand.
AAGTGTCAAAATTTTACCAACAGAATCACTAATATGCTCCACGATTCATGATGTTATTCCTTTGATTTACCCTGATAGGTACCTTGGCAACAGCATAACCCGTGCTTGGTATGAGGAAAAAATTGATTTTATAAGAAAATCTGATATCATTCTTACGGTTTCACGCTCTTCAAAGTCGGAGATTAGCAAGCTTTTGGGAATATCTATGGAAAAGATATATGTTTTTCATAACGCTGTCAATCATGATAAGTTTAAACCGAAAAGTGTTGGAATTGATGATAAGAAAAAACTATTAGCTCGAATGAACATATTATGCCCTTTTGTGATGTATGTTGGTGGGTCTGATTTACACAAAAACCTGGATACACTATATTCCGCATTTTCAAAACTACCAAAAAATATTTTATCATCTCATCAATTGGTGATGATTGGGGGGGAGGTGAAACGTGAAGAGTATCATCATCACGATAAACGGAGAAAACTGGGCATTAGCGACAAAGTGGTTTTTACTGGCCATGTGGATGATAAAGAGTTGGTAATGCTGTACAACTTGTGTGATTTATTTGTTTTTCCTTCAATCAATGAAGGCTTTGGGCTTCCACTGCTTGAAGCCATGGCGTGTGGAGCTGCGGTCCTTGCTTCTAATACATCGAGCCTCCCTGAAGTAGTAGGGCACCAAGATGCTTTGTTCGATCCGTACGATGATGATGAAATCGCAAAAAAGATAGAGCGCGCTTTAACTGACAGCAAATTCAGACATATTTTAAAAGAATACGGAGTTCAGCAAGCCAGTAAGTTTTCTTGGGGAGATAGCGCAAAATCATTATTGACACTATTTGAAAAGATCGTCAAAAATAATAGTGCTTTTCAGTCGTTATCAACAAGACGCGATCCTATTCAAAACATCATCAACAACGTGGCATCCATAAGCCCAAGCTTATCTTTTGACGATAAAGACTTGATTGCGCTATCTGCTTCCATTGCTGAGACTTTTTGTACTAGAAAGGATCGTCAGCGCAGGCTGTTTGTAGATGTTAGCGCTGTCATAAAGCAAGATGATCTAACAGGGATACAAAGAGTGGTGCGAGCTATTTGTAGCGATCTAATTAATAATCAACAAAAAATAGATATTGAGTTGGTTTACACGTCACCCAGTGATCATGAGTTTTACAGAGCAAACGCATTAATTAAAAAAATCACAGAAGTATGCCAGGAGTGCGTTAGTGATGAATGGATAGAGTTTTGCCCGGGTGACATTCTCCTGTTCCTTGATCTTCATCCCGCGGTTGCGATTTCTCACACGAAAAAAACACAATTCTTGAGAAATAAGGGCATTCTCGTTTATCATGTTGTTTACGACATTATTCCTGCATTGAAGCCAGAGTTCTTTTGGCCCGACCTGTGTTACGAGTTCTGTGAATGGTTATTGGCAGTTTCAAATTCTGATGGAGCAATCTGCATCTCCCGCGCCGTTGCGGACGAGCTTGGAGAGTGGCTAAACGCCAATGGCCCGAAACGCTTGCGCCCCTTCAAGATCGGCTGGTTCCATCTGGGCGCAGATGTCGAAAATTCAGTGCCCACCCGCGGTCTGACAGAAGACGCTTCGCAGATTCTTGCTCAGCTTGCTGCCCGCCCCAGCTTCCTGATGGTGGGCACCATCGAGTCGCGTAAAGGGCATGCGCAAACGCTAGCCGCCTTTGAACAACTATGGGCAGAAGGCGTAGATGCAAACATCGTTATAGTAGGCAAGCAGGGTTGGAATGTAGAAACACTCGTGGAAACCCAGCGCAACCACCCCGAACAAGGCAAGCGGCTATTTTGGCTCGAGGGTATCAGCGACGAATACCTGGAAAAGATCTATGCTGCCTCCACCTGCCTCATAGCTGCCTCCGAAGGCGAGGGCTTCGGCCTGCCGCTCATCGAGGCCGCGCAGCACAAGCTGCCTATCATCGCCCGCGACATTCCCGTATTTCGCGAAGTGGCCGGGGAACATGCACTTTACTTCAGTGGCAAAGAGTCTGCTGATCTTGCAGGGGCGGTAAGAGAATGGCTGAAGCTATACCAATCTGGTCAGCATCCAATGTCGGACGAGATGCCCTGGCTAACCTGGAAGCAAAGCACCCAGCGACTGCTAGAAGTCATCCTACAGGAGCAGTGGTATACCGAGTGGATAGATCAAAAGGTTGGTTAATTAAAGTTTGATACGATCCACTTGCAAGGCACTTCAAAGAGCCCATCGTCCCTTCCGGTCGATATGACCTCAAAGGAATATTGCTTGTCGATCCAATCATAAGTTATAGAATAATCTCGGTTCTGTATGGCCAGGCTCAGCAGAAATTTCCCCGCCAACATCGGTATTCTCTCAATCTCAAGATCAATATATCCTTCTCCCTCTAAATGATCAAATTGAAGATCTTTAAGTGCGGTATTCGTTCCGTAAACATGACGCCCCTCTGCTGTGTAAAGCCCTATGCCGAATACGGGATCTGCGACACTCTCATGTGCTTTATAATAAATCCTCACTTTCATAGGATCGAACGAATTAAACCTGGAATTCTCGAAACCGAATTTATCCAAAAACATGACCCTCTTAATCATTATTTTGTGGTTCCCCCACCTTCTCGGCTTCGCCTCAGCCTCACTTTCTGGCGCATTTTCCGATTTTGCCTCTCCTGAGGTCTCCGAGTTCTCCTCGTTCTTCGCGCCCTCTTCCGGCCTCTCCCTGCCCACTCCCCCGTAGACATACCGGTCTATGATCTCCCCGGTATCTCCGAAGGCCATCTGCTCTCCATGCCTCAACAACAGGGTCTTATCACAGAACCTCCTCACCGCGCCCAGGTCGTGAGATACGAAGAGTATGGTAACCCCCTCCTTTCGGTACCGGTTGAAGACATCGAAGCACTTCTGCTGGAACTCCATGTCCCCCACGGCCAGAACCTCGTCCACCAGCATAACATCAGGATCGGTTTGTATGGCCGTGGAAAAAGCCAGCCGCACCTGCATGCCCGAAGAGAGGTTCTTCAGCTTGGCATCCTCGAACTTCCGGAGGTCGGCGAAATCGATTATATCATCGATCTTGTTCCTGATCTCGCCGTTGGAGAGGCCCATGATGGTCGCGTATACGCCTATGTTCTCCCTCGCGGTGAGATCCGGCTGAAATCCCACCCCCAACTCTAAGAATGGCGTAACCCGCCCCTGGATATCGACCCGTCCTCTGGTGGGGCGGAGTATGTTTGCGATCACCTTTAGCAGGGTGCTCTTGCCAGACCCGTTCTCCCCGATTATCCCCACACACTCCCCATTCTCCACGGCGAAGTTGATCTCTTTTAGCACAGTGAAAGTCTCGTACTCACTTGGCTGGAAGAAGCCTGTCAGAGTCTCGAATAAGGTTGTCCTCTTCTCATGAGGAATTTTAAAGGTCTTCCACAGGTTCTCCACCTTCACCACAGTCGCAGCCAGTTAGATCTCCTCCGCAAACTTGGGCTCCAGATGGTCGAATATCAGATAGCCGACCAAAAGTATGAACACTGCA
>JAFDAE010000587.1:0-918 GCA_019314005.1 Deltaproteobacteria bacterium
GAGCGAATCCGTTAATAGTTCATTACAGGACAAGCAATTGGCTGCCGCAAATAACAATCTTACAAAAACGGCAAACAAGGTAGTCATGTTTGTTCGGAGCACCTTCTCCTTATATGGCTGAATTACTTTCCAGTCCCCTGATGTAAAGTCAATCAACTGAGACATGGATTCAGGCGCAAAAGAGAAATGGGAAGCATGGTCATTTAAATAAGCACGTAATTTCTGAAATTCTCCGTGAATACGTTTGCCTATCTCTCCCGCCGGAGGTAGTCTCTCTTCCAGCACTTCATCTACTCTTTGAGGATTATCACGAAGGTAGGCCATAAGCTCAAGGCATTCTATCAAAGGACGTAAGAGAACACCGGCTTCTTGCGCGAGTCCATCCAGTGACAGGCTAAATAGACCTTGAGCAAGATTCCGGGCTTTCAGCAAAGTAAGTCCAGCTACTCTACAGAATGTTGTGTCTTCGGAGTGGAAAATAACGAGCATTTCATCTAGCAGTGAAAACGCCTGATAAACGGTAGCCGCTTCTTCCTGCAATTTAGATTCAGTAGCGCTCATTGCGCGTGTTCTGGTGTCCCATAACTGATACATGGACAATCTTCTTACTCCACCGGCCACCCGGGAATCAGCTCGTCTATCTCTGCCATGAGTTGGATAGTCTCTTTCAGGACTACGACGACCTTCTGGTAGTGGGTTGAGTCATCAACACCTATTTTCCGGCCTTTTCTGTCCTTTAGCCACTTATGGCAGACTTGGTAACCGCCGATGTGGAAGTTCCAGACCTCCGGCGGCACACCCTCAAAATACTGTGTCTTGTTGATATAGACGCGCTGGTTATTGGCGTCGTAGGTGACTTTTTCTACCTCGTTGGAGCCGGCGACAGGGTATTTCGTGATGAGGTTGTTCAACACGGGT
>JAFDAE010000587.1:928-2041 GCA_019314005.1 Deltaproteobacteria bacterium
CTACCATCTCGGCGCCTTTTGCGGCCAGCGATTCGAAAAGCTTTTTATCCGAGGTGAGCGGCAGGCGGGGGAAATCTATCTTGAGGAATTCGGTGTAGCGGGTGCGGTAGGTGGGCGAGTGAAAGACGGCGTAAGCGTAGTTGAAGATATCCTCCGGCCCGAAGGTCTGCTCAAAGTCTCCCTTGCCGTCTTCTATAAATTTTAGTCCTAGCCTGTCCGAGACAGCCTTTATGAACTCCGGGTTTAGGTTGGGACGGCGGTGTCCGCCATCAAACTGCATCTCGCCTTCAGCGGGGTAGAGGTAGAGAGGGAAAAGATAGGGAGCCGCATGAGCCGTCTCGAAAATATGAAAGTCTACGATTCCCTTAGTGACAATTACATGATGAAAATCGCCCTTAATTTGCCTATTTGTACAAAACCCGAAATTCTCTCCGGCCAGCATATGGCGCATGACCTCAGGTCGAGAACGCTCAATTACTGCCTTGTGATAGAAAAAGGGGCGAATATCGAAGGGGCGATATAAGCATTTAGTGAAAGCCTTTTGGTAATCGTTATCCTTGCGAATTTGCATGCGGGCATCGGCAACATTCCAGCCCTTATTATCCTTTAGTTCATATTTGTCTCGGATTTCACCACCGCTTAGGCTGTTTTCTCGAAACTCCTCAATTCGGTTTCTCAATACTTTATCATTAAAATCCAGCACGAAGTCGTCTCTAGATGTTACGATTCCCACGCTGTTGATTGGAAACACATCGGTCACTTTCCAACCCTTCATATATTCAGCCAGGTCTGTTTCATCCCTCTTCACGAACAAATAGTGCGGGCTATGTGGCTCAAGCTCATCCCATTCGGTATCCTTAACATCGACCTCGGACAAGGTTTGATATTTGCCCTCCCGTATGCCCCATAATTCGGAATAATGCACCCTAGCTGGCTCGGTATTGTCCGGCTCTTTCACCAGCAGACAAATAGCTACTCCCTGCTGGATGTCAAATACGTTTTCATCTTTGCCGCCATCCGGGGCAACCTCCTTCTTTTTGGCGTTGCCGTGCAGATTGAGGATGTAAATATCGGTAAAGGTATTCATCAGGGACTGGCGCATGCCGCGGAAAG
>JAFDAE010000032.1 GCA_019314005.1 Deltaproteobacteria bacterium
GCGGCTGTTGGCGATGAGGTAATCGTTAACGGGACACTCGGTGTGGACAAGGATTTTGGGCTTGGCTGTGCCTTTTCCTTGATTATTGAAGATGCTGCTGTTACTAAGGTTAATGATTGAAGATTGAAGATTGATGATTGAAGATTGAAGATTGAAGGTTGATGATTGAAGATCGGAACTATTTTCTAATCGCCAATCTTCAATCCACTTATGCAAGGGTTATCTGAACAACCCGATCATTTTTACCGTAGTCTTTTCGGCATACAAAGTCTTTATAGCATCCCAACTTTTTTGTTAGAGCGGCTATTGCTGAGCGTTGATCATAGCCGATTTCGAGAAAAAATTTTCCCTTAGGGACTAAGTAGTCCGAGGCGGTCCGGATAAGGATACGGACAGCATCCAGACCATCCTTGCCCCCATCGAGCGCATATCGGGGTTCGTATTGTGCGATTTCCGGAGAGAGTTCTTCGATCTGGTGAGTGGGAATATATGGAGGGTTGGAGACTATGACGTCAAATCGTTTCTGTAGATTTTGCACCCCTTCAAACCAATCCCCCCGCAAAAAGGTAATCGCTTTTTCCAGGCCGTGAAGCTGCGCATTTTTTCGGGCCACTGTGAGGGCGGCTTCGGAACAGTCGACCGCATAGAAGCGATGTCCCGGACGTTCATGGGCCAAAGCGAGAATAATGGCCCCTGAGCCGGTTCCCAGATCCAGAATATCACAATCTGCTCCTTCTGGTATGAAATCCAACGCGGCTTCGACCAGGCATTCCGTTTCCGGCCTTGGAATCAACACGTCCGGAGTGACCATTAAATCAAGAGACCAAAATTCTTTCTTTTCTATAATGTAGGCAACCGGTTCGCGGAGAATACGTCGTTGTATCAGTGACTTAAAGGTCTTAAGTTCCTGATCGCGAAGTGGTTTGTCATAGTTTGTGTAAAGCTCTATCCGTTTTAGGTGAAGTGCGTGGGCTAACAGCACTTCCGCATCGGTCCGAGGTTGGTCTATTCCATGGGATTCAAAATAGGTAGTGGTCCACTGAAGGGTCTTAATAATGGTCCATATTTCATCCACCATGAATATTTTCCATGTAGCAGTTCAGGGGGCAAGGGGAACCGCTTCTCTACGGCCTCCAATGCCTTTACCCGGCATGCGGGTTATCCTCGGTGGAAATGGCTGGATGCCTATGTTCAGCGGTTCCCCTTGCCCCCTGAACTGTCACTTTTCCATTTCGTTATGGATGGATTCTGCCTGATAATGGGTTATAAGGCTGTCGATGAGTTCTGTAAGATCCCCCTGCAGAACATTGTCCAGTTTATACAGGGTCAGACCTATACGGTGATCAGTGATGCGGCCCTGTGGAAAGTTGTAGGTCCGTATCCGTTCGCTTCGATCACCGGTTCCGACCTGAGTCTTTCGAGCTTCCGATATCTTGGCATCCTGTTCTTGCTGCGTTTTGTCCAATAGACGTGCCCGCAGGACCTTTAATGCCTTTGCCTTGTTTTTATGCTGTGATTTTTCATCCTGGCACGTAACAACCAGACCGGTAGGGATATGCGTGATCCGTACTGCCGAGTCAGTGGTGTTGACGCTTTGGCCTCCGGGGCCGGACGCGCGATAAACATCTACCTTTATCTCATTGGGATCTATGTTAATATCGACCTCTTCGGCTTCCGGGAGAATAGCGACTGTAATGGCAGAGGTATGTATCCGTCCCTGAGACTCGGTAACCGGCACCCGCTGGACCCGGTGTACTCCGCTTTCATACTTTAGGCGACTGTAAACGTCTTTGCCTGCGATTAAGGCGATGATCTCTTTGAACCCGCCCACCCCGGTGATGTTTTGGCTCATGATTTCTACATTCCATCCCAGCTTTTCCGCATAAGCGCTGTACATCCTGAAAAGATCCGCCGCAAAGAGGCCGGCCTCATCGCCCCCGGTCCCTGCTCGAATTTCGAGTAAGATATTTTTTTCGTCGTTGGGGTCTTTGGGTAATAGTAGTATCGTTAACTCGTGTTCCAATTGTTCTCGGCGATCGTTCAGCGCATGTATTTCCTCACGAGCCATTTCCTTGATTTCCGGGTCAGGATCTTTAAGAAGGTCTTTGCTGTCCTGAAGGTCTTCTTGGGTCCTTTTGAATTCCCTATAGGCGGCCACTATCTTACTAAGGTTGGAGTGTTCTTTAGAATATTTTCTGTAGCTTTCCTGATTTTTTATAATTTCGGGATCGCTCAACAGGGTTTCGATCTCTTGAAACCGTTCTTCAACCCCGTCTAATTTTTGAAACATATCGTATGGTGACTCCTATAGACTTTCAGAAAAATCTAATCTTTGAATATGGCACATGGCCTAAATAAATCCGAAATCCGAAATCCGAATATCGAAATTCGAAACAAATACGAATGACCAAAATTCAAAATCCGAAACAATATGAATTGGAAGATTGTACTCTTTATGCGCAACGCATCCGGTACTGCATGAGGTTGAACAGCGTTTTTGACATTTGATATTCGAATTTTGAATTTGTTGAGCGTTGACGCTTCACTTTGTGCCGGATTTCGTACTTCGAATTTCGAATTTAATTAAGCTGCGGATTTCGAAATTGAGTTTTCACTTTATCCCAAAAACTTTTCCTTTAAAAAACTATACGGCTTCATTATGGATTTGAATCGCCCGGCTCAGCGCTGCTATGGCAATTTCCAATTGATCGTCTGAAGGTTCACGCGTAGTCAGCTTTTGCATCCAGATCCCCGGAAGCGTGATCATGCGCACCAAAGGATTGTTCATATTCTTGCCGCTGTATTTTATAAATTCATAGGCTATGCCCGCTATTGGAAACATCAACAGTATCTTGAAACTGATGTGTATCACCTGCGTTACAATCTTTGGCAGTGCTGTAAACATAGGCACAAAAGGGAAGAGAATCGCAAAAAAAACAATGCTTATTAAAAGAACGATCAAGATGAAGGCTGTGCCGCATCGAGGATGAAGCGTAGAGTGTTTTTTCGCGTTTTCAACGGTCAGTGACTCTCCAGCCTCATATGCATAAATAGATTTGTGTTCAGCTCCGTGATATTCAAATACGCGACGAATCTCTTTGGATAGAGAGATCAACCATATATAACCTATAAAAATTATAATCTTAATGATTCCATCAATAATATGAAACAAAACATCCTCAACCCCCAATCGGCTCCCAAACAATTGGGAAACAAGTCCGCTCAGGAGATGGGGGAGGGCTACAAACAAAAAAAGCGCCAACCCAAGCGCCAAGAAAATAGTAAAGAAAATAGACCACCCCCCGGGGGCATCTTCTTCTTCATCAAAGGCCTGACTCGCAGAAAATGTAAGTGCTTGTATACCGTTTATAAGTGCCTCAAAGATCGCTACTGAGCCTCGCAAAAAAGGCCACTTCAGGAAAGGGAGCTTCTCCGATATCGAACGCCATACATCTTCTTTGACGACAATGCTTCCATCGGGTTTGCGGACAGCTATGGTCATAGATTTTGGCGCCCGCATCATCACACCTTCTATAACCGCCTGTCCTCCGACGTTGATTTTATTGGAGCTCTCTGTAAGTATTAGCATGTATTAGGTTTTATACATCTTGTCCTGAAACTTGGCATATTTTCTTTTAAAACGTTCTATGCGGCCGGCAGTATCCACTAACTTTTGTTGTCCAGTGAAAAAGGGGTGGCACTTAGAGCAGATTTCGACTCGAATGTCTTTTTGAGTCGATCCAGTCTCAAAAACCGCGCCGCAGGCGCATGTAACCTTTGTTTGGTAATATTTAGGGTGAATCTCTGTTTTCATGAAAGAACCTCCTGATATCAATAAAGCTTATTTTTTCTCTGAGATATTAGTCCCAAAACCTATTATATTTAATTCAAACCAATCAAAAAATCAACTAATAAATTGATATTACCTAAGTTGAGCGATTTTTGGGGAAGATATGTGCTGAGATCTTGATGCAGCAAGGTTTGCGAAAACCGCAGGCATACCCGTGGATATGTCGAGGATTTTTGCGAACCGTTGATGCGCAAGAGATCGGTGCAGATCGAGTCAAAAATCGCTCAACTTAGGTATAATAAGTTGATATTTGAACGCCCCTTGTAACAGTCTGTTGTTTAGAAAATCGGTTCGAGTTGGCACAAAACGGTTATTATAATATCTTGTTGTAAATTTAAGATGTTAAGCCGATTGATAACAACGTTTCACTCAAGCTGACGGCATTTTTTTCCGATAATAAATGTAACAGGTATAATTTTTCGTCCGGCAAGTTGAGCGAAGTGAAATCCCGTCGCCGGGGAAAGGCAAAAATATTAAGTAGTGATACCCAAATTTTTGGATATGAAAAGATAATACTTGAAAAAAGATAGCAGTAAATATAAACGAAAGGGGTGATATATAATGTTGATAGAATCTATCGGTGGTTCAAAAAATTCACAAGTTGTGCCAGTAGATACTAATACTCAGCCGGAGAAGTCGGAATCTCAGAAAGAGACTACGAAAACGGAAGAGCCGATTGTCAAGGAGCAGCAGGAGACAGCAGAGATTACCCAAGAGATGCTGGATATGGTTGGAGAAAACTTCAAGCTGATTCATGAGGTAGACCTGCGGTTTTCAATCCACGAAGCTACCGGTCGTACTCTTGTAAAAGTAGTTAGTAGTGAGACTGGTGAGATGGTGCGAGAAATTCCTCCGGAGCAGATGCTTGATCTTGCGGCAAAGATTGACGAGATGATGGGGATCCTATTTGACCAGAAGGTCTGAGGCATGAAAGAAATAAATGGTGATGCCATAATGATCTTGATCGTAGATGACGACAGATCTGTGGCAGAGGTATTAAGGGACCAAATAGCCCGAGAAAATATCGTTGTAGAAGTGTGCAGCAATGGCGCCGAAGCAACGGACACAATGAACAAACAGACCTTTGACCTGGTTATTACCGATCTTATGATGCCTAAGATAGGCGGGATAGGAGTGCTGCGCCATGCTAAAACGATCAATCCTGATGTTATTGTTATCATTATAACGGGCTATGCTTCTCTGGAAACGGCTATCGAGGCTATCAGAGAGGGGGCATACGATTATATCAGGAAACCTTTTAAACTCCAGGAGCTGAAGATTGTAGTCAACAACGCCATTGACACGATAAGGTTGCTTCGGGAAAATAAAAAGCTCTTGAAAGAGCTTGAAGATGTTTATCACCAATTGATGGTAATCAAAAAAGACCGGGAGACAGCACCCCGCGCCACTCCTGAAGCAGATGATAAGGAGGGAAACAGCCTCGCCTTTTATCCCCCCAATACCCCGGTTCCACATTATATGCAAAAATCAGGAGTAGGTGGAAGAAGCTATTTTGACGAATTACAAAGGCTTTCCGAGCTGAAACAAAATGGCCTCTTAACCAACAGCGAATTTAAAACCTTCAAAGAATATCTATTAAAGAATATTAAGGATCTTACTTCTTTTTAGTTCGTATCTCATCTTCCAGCTTTTTGATCCGCTTTGTCAATTTGGTCATATCCTCTCTCGTAGCGATGCTCAGATTCTTCGTTATCTTCTTTACGGTTTTTTCTATAAGGGATTCAAGGTCTTTTTTGGCGGTTTGTGATCTCTTCAAGAAATCGGTTATCAATTTTTTTCCTTCTTTTTCGGAAAGCTTGCTTTTTTTCGCGATGTCATTTGCCAGTTCTTCAATCTTATCTTTGGTCATTGCCGCCATTCCCACACCGGCCATAAGAGTCTTTTTTCTGAGATCGAGCATGATGCCCTCCTTTTGGTTGATGAGGATTTTTTACGTCACCGCAAAGGGCGCAAATCTTTAACGCCTTTGCGGCGAATTATTATTTTTTATCTTACCAAAATTCGCTGTACTACACAAAGAAAAAACTCGTTATGCCGACGTTTCATTCGTGGGAGATAAAAGCGGAAAATATTCTACAACGGATTCCTTGCAAGATGAGCGGTATTCTGCTAAAAAGTGACAGGTGAAGGTGGATAACTTTTGATGAGTTTTGAACATATCATAGGACAGGATCGGGCGGTTCGTTTTCTGACACGGGCATATGAAAAGAACAGAGTCCCTCATGCCTTACTTTTTGCCGGGATTCCAGGGACAGGAAAACGAACAACCGCTCTTGCTCTTGCCCGGCTTTTGCAATGTCAGTCGGCAAAGGGAGCAGTTGCGTGCGGCATCTGCCCTGCTTGCAAAAAGATCGATTCTGGCAATCATCCGGACATAGTTTTTATAGAGCCGTCGGGCTCTTTAATTAAGATCGGCCAGATTCGAACACTACGAAACGAATTCGCGCTTAAGCCGTTTGAGGGGAACAAACGTGTCGCCATTATAACTGATGCCCATGCCATGAATTCCGAGGCGGCGAACACATTCCTCAAAATTTTGGAAGAGCCGCCAAAGGGTTCTTTTATGATATTGACTGCTCACCAGGTATCCGATCTTCTTCCTACAATTGTTTCAAGATGTCAACATATTGCATTTGCTCCGTTGTCGCCCGCATTGATCGCAGTAAAACTTGTGACAGATAGGAAGATTGATCGTCATGCTGCGGATATCGCGGCAGTTTGGGCTAACGGCAGTCTGGGAATGGCACTGAAAGCTGATGCAGTGAAAGTGGCGGAAGAACGGAATCAGCTGATTGAACGGTTTGAAACGCTCTCCCTGCACACGATGCAATCTCTCCTGAATTTCGCAGAAAGTCTATCAAAGGACAAAGATAATTTGTTGAATAATTTAGAAGTGTTGAAGGTATGGCTTCGTGATATTCTTTTTGGCAAACTATGCCCGGAGAGGACCCTGAACAAAGACCTTATGGAAAAAATAAAGGAGATTTCAAAAGGGTATTCTGTATCGTCGCTGCTCAAAAAGATAAAAATTGTGCAGGGAGCCCAGGTGGACGCACAAAAGGGCAGGAATCGTCGGTTGATCTTGGAAGTGATGTTGATAAGATTGTGTAGGGAGTAATGAGGAAATGAAAAAAGTTGTTGGCATAAAGTTTAAACAAGAGGGGAAAACGTACGATTTTGATGCCGGTCCATATGTCCTTGATCGCGGGGATTACGTAATTGTAGAGACAGAACGTGGACTCGGTTTTGGAACCGTGTATACCCCCTCCAAAGAAATAGATCTAAACAAGACCAGGAAAGATTTAAAGAAGATATTCCGTCCGGCCAATGAAGACGACATAGGGCAGCATTTGCACAATCTGGAGGTTGAGAAAAGAGCTTATCAATCGTGCTTGCAATACATTAGAGAACTTAGCATTGTGATGAATTTGGTTGATGTGGAATGCCTCTTTGACGGGAGTAAAATCGTTTTTTATTTTACGGCTGACGGACGAGTCGACTTTCGCGAGCTGGTCAAAAAACTGGTTCACGAGTTCAGCGTCCGTATTGAGATGCGCCAGGTCGGCGTCCGAAATAAAGCCAAGATGTGCGGAGGATTGGGAAGGTGCGGCAGGGAGATTTGTTGTGCTTCCTTTATAGATCAATTTTATCCGGTATCGGTCAAGATGGCAAAGATCCAAGCCCTCTCTTTGAACCCTACCAAGATTTCAGGAGCTTGTGGCAGGCTCATGTGTTGTTTGGCATTCGAATATGATACATATTGTGAATTGAAAAATAAATTCCCCAATTGCGGCACAATAGTTCAGACAGAAAAAGGGAAGGGAAAGGTGGTTCGACAAGAATTGTTGCGGGGATTTGTTGGTGTTCAATTAGATGAAGGGACGGCGGCGGAATTTCCATTAAGCGAGATTAAAGAGGTAAAGCATATTCGAGGCCTAAAGAAAAAGCGTAGTCCTCGGAATAGGGCATTCAAAAGGGAAAAAGACAAGAGAAGATAGTTAGCAGTATTATTTTGACCGGAGGGATTATGTCTCAACCATTTTATATTACAACCCCTATCTACTATGTAAACTCAAAGCCCCATATCGGGCATGCATATTCTACGATTATTGCTGATACACTCAAACGATTTTATCGAATGGCGGGAAGGGACACCTATTTCTTGACAGGAACTGACGAGCATGGAGACAAGGTGGTCAGAGCTGCTCAAGAATCAGGGATAAGCCCTAAGAGTTATGCTGATGAGATAAGCGACATATTCCGTGCTCTTTGGCCTGAACTCGCCATAGAGTATGATCAATTTATCCGTACCTCCTATCCCGAGCATCAGAAGGTGGTGCAATACGTATTGCAACGTGTGTATGACACCGGAGATATTTACTTTAGTGAATATGAAGGATTGTATTGCTTCGGGTGTGAACGATTCTATACAGAAAAAGAGCTGGTAGACGGAAAATGTCCGGATCATAAAACAGTGCCGGAGAAGATAGCGGAATCGAATTATTTTTTAAAGATGAGCAAGTACCAGGATTGGCTCGTGAGCCATATAAAGAAGAATCCTGATTTTATAACTCCGGGGCGATATAGAAACGAAGTATTAGCGTTTCTCAAAGAGCCCTTAGAAGACCTTTGCATTTCAAGACCCAAGACCCGTCTTCAATGGGGGATCACACTCCCTTTTGATGACCAATATGTGGCATATGTCTGGTTCGACGCCCTGTTAAACTACATCTCCGCCCTTGGGTATCCGGATGGGGAACTTTTTAAGAGATACTGGCCTGTAGCGCATCATATTATTGCCAAGGACATATTAAAGCCCCACGCGATTTACTGGCCTATCATGTTGAAGGCCGCAGGGATTCCTCTGTACAAACATTTGAAGGTGCATGGCTATTGGAATGTAGATGCGAGTAAGATGTCAAAAAGTATAGGGAATGTAGTGGATCCTCTGCGTATAAAAAACACTTACGGAACCGATCCCTTCCGCTATTTTTTGGTCAGAGAGATGGCTTTTGGGCTTGATTCCAATTTTAGTGAATCAGCTTTGGTGCAGCGGATTAATTCTGATCTTGCCAACGATTTGGGAAACCTGTTCAGTCGTAGTGTCAGCATGATCCATAAGTACTTTGGATGTGTTGTTCCAAGGCCGGCCTCAGGTGTGGAAACCGATCTTGATTCCGCCCTTGCCGAAGATGCTATCAGTATGGTTAAAGCTGCACAGAAGGATATAGAAGGTTTTGCATTTCATAAGGGGCTGATGAGCATATGGGAGTTTATTAATAAACTCAATAAATACATAGATACGAACGCCCCTTGGTCTCTGGCAAAAGACAAAGGGGGCAGGGCCCGGCTTCAGACAGTAATGTATAACGTCATGGAAGGCCTCAGAATTGTTTGCGGGATGATTTTTCCCTTTATGCCGGAGACTTCACAGAAGATGCGAAAATATTTTGGTCTTGATCCGGATAGAATATTTACTCTTTCCGATCTTGCTGAATGGGGTGGTTTGAAGCCTGGCGTGGTGCTCCCCAAGGCGATCGCATTGTTCCCCAGAGTGGATGTGGAAAAAGGGGGTAAAAAGATCTCTTTTAAAAAAGGGAGAGACGTTTCTCTTGCGTTGAAACCGGAGATCGAGTTCAAGGATTTTGAGACATTGGACCTTCGAGCGGGAATTGTGCTTGAGGCCGAAACTGTTCCTAATTCTAAAAAGTTGTTGAAACTAAAAGTCGATATTGGAGAAGAACGCCAGATAGTAGCGGGTATAGGCGCCAGTTATGCTCCGGCTGACCTGATAGGTAAGAAGGTGATAGTTGTCGCAAACCTGAAACCGACAAAATTGATGGGAGTCCTTTCCCAGGGAATGATACTAGCTGCTGTGTCCCCAAAACGATGTTATGTTCCGATTGTTCAGGGGGATGTTACGCCGGGAACAAAGATAAGTTAAGAGAGGCAATTTCAAAACATCCTCTTTTGCCTCCCGCCACCGGCGGGACGTCAGGCTCAGATTATAACCGATGGCTCATAGAATCTAGAAACTCCTGATTATCTTTTGTCCCTTTCATCTTGTCCAGCATAAACTCCATAGTGTCAATCGGATTAAGCGGCGAGAGCAACTTACGCAGAATCCAGACTCGATTGAGAGTCTCAGGATCAAGGAGAAGTTCTTCTTTACGTGTACCGGACCGGTTGATGTCTATCGCAGGGAAGACTCTCTTGTCTGAAAGTTTCCGATCCAAATGTATTTCCATATTACCCGTACCCTTAAATTCCTCAAATATGACTTCATCCATCCGACTGCCGGTATCAACAAGGGCTGTTGCAATGATGGTGAGACTACCGCCTTCTTCCATATTGCGGGCCGCGCCAAAGAATCTCTTGGGTCGGTGGAGGGCATTGGAGTCGACCCCGCCGGAAAGGATTTTGCCGCTTGGGGGCACAACAGTATTGTAGGCACGTGCCAAGCGTGTGATACTGTCCAGAAGTATAACCACGTCTTTTTTATGTTCAACAAGGCGCTTTGCTTTTTCAATGACCATTTCGGCCACCTGCACATGCCTTTGTGGGGGTTCATCGAATGTGGAACTTACAACCTCTGCATCGACTGAACGAGCCATGTCGGTTACTTCTTCCGGACGTTCATCAATAAGGAGTACTATTAGCATGGCATCCTTGTGATTGTTTGTTATGCTGTTGGCAATATCCTGCAAAAGCATGGTCTTGCCGGTTCTTGGAGCAGAAACAATCAGTCCACGCTGTCCGAATCCTATTGGTGTCATCATATCCATTATTCTCACGCAATAGTTGTCTGGTTTTCTTTCGAGTATGATCCTTTTTTCCGGATATAGTGGTGTTAAGTTGTCAAACAGGATTTTATCTCTGGATGCCTCCGGATCTCCAAAATTAACGGCTTCTACCTTAAGAAGGGCAAAGTATCGTTCCCCCTCTTTGGGCGGACGAATTTGACCGGCTACTGTGTCGCCGGTGCGAAGGTTGAACCTTCGGATTTGGGACGGGGAGACATAAATATCGTCTGGTCCCGGAAGATAGTTATAATCCGGAGCGCGAAGAAACCCAAAGCCGTCCGGCAGCGTTTCCAGCACACCCAGCCCGTAGATCGAACCATTTCTTTCAGTTTGTGCCTGGAGGAGGGCGAAGATCAAGTCTTGCTTTCTTAGTCCGGATGCCCCTTCAATTTTAAAGGACTTGGCCAGAGCGGTCAATTCATTGATCTTTTTTTCCTTTAGGTCCTGTAAATTCATACGATTTTCCTTTTTGTACATGAGGTTTTTGTAAATAGTCAGGTACCTTGCCACAAAGACACCAAGGCACGAAGATTATGAATTATTTTTGCAATGTAATTTTCTTGTTCAGATAACTATATTAAAATTCAGGAGGCAATTGCCATGCTCGAACCCGAAGGGCGAGTGCGGGAGCCGCCTGAAACAAATAATAGACTTATGAGCCAGTTTCAAAACGTCCCCTTTTACCCAATCTCTGCGTCAGGCTCAAATTCTAATCCTCGAAATACATCAAGTATTCCTGTGGTTAGAATTTTCACCTTCCTTGACCTTGGGACAAAATTGAACATTTTGAAACTGGCTCTTATTAAAAACGTCTTAGACAAAACGAAAAGAAATTTAGGTAGCAGTCCGTTTACAAAGATCCTTGCCTCGATGAGATCAACAGATGCAAAACGTGACATTATGAGCGCTAACGCTTCACTTCGTGCTTGTCAGACAAGGAAGACGAAAATTTTAACCGGAGGAATACATAATGTATTTCGAGAATTAAAATTTGAAGACTGACGCCGCATTACGGAAAAATGGCAGTTTTGCAAAGGTCTCGTGTTATGACTTGGAATAAGTTAGAACTTATGAATTCCCCATTTGGTAGGTATCCATTACGTACAATTAATCCTTTTATATCATAACCCGTTCTCTGTCAAGGCCTTTCGACAGTTTTTCATATATCTCTAGCACTATTTTTGACAAATTTTCCTTGGTCCCACTGTTTTTGATTATGAAATCGGCATATTTCCTTTTTTCTTTAGTAGATAGTTGTATATCTAAAAGGGCCTTTACACTCTTAGCGGAAACATTGTCCCTCTTTATTAAACGTTGTATCTGTTGAGAGGGGGTGGCGGTCACGAGGATAACCACATCAAAGAAATCTTGAAGGCCGCATTCGAACAGAAGGGGAACTTCCGTCACGAGGAGTCCACCGGGAGAAGTCTTTTCTAAGACCTTCATCTGTTGTTTCATATTATGCAGGATTTCAGGATGTGTTAATTTTTCCAGAGCCTTGCGTGCGCCGGGATCGATCAGTATGATTTCGCGGAGCTTGCGGCGGTTTATAGAATCATCCGGTTCCAGGATTTTCTTCCCAAAGTAGTCTACGACTTGCTGCCAGCAATCGGTATGCGGCCGCACCACCTCCCGTGATATCATGTCGAGGTTAATTGCGTGGGCCCCCAATTTTTTGAATTCAGCGCATACAATACTCTTCCCAGAGCCTGCACCGCCTGTGACAGCTATTTTTAGCATTGTAGGGTCTCTATGCACATGAAATGCCGGGTTGCGTGTTACGAGTTGCGGGTTGAATGTTGAAAAAAAACTTAACTCGAAACTCGAAACTCGTAACTCGCAACGAGTTCTACGTATTCCAATATTCCATTATTGGGGATGAGCGAAGCGAACCAGGTTCTACTTTTTATAGCCCTTCAAAGCCTTCAGAAGGTTTTCCATATCCTCTGGAAGTGGGGCTTCAACAGAAACCTTTTCCTTTGTTCTCGGATGGTTGAATGATAATTTCCATGCGTGCAGCATCTGCCTGCGGACATTTCTAAGAAGC
>JAFDAE010000033.1 GCA_019314005.1 Deltaproteobacteria bacterium
CACCGTGCTGACTACCTCTTCCTGACCGTGACGGAACGAGGGGAGATCAAAATATCTTTTAAGTTCGCTTAATAGTTCCATAGGATTTGCTGCCTCATCAGGGACTTCTTACTAAGTCATCTCAATTCGCAGGATAAAGCATTTCCAGAATAGTTGTCAACTATTCCCTTTTTTTCACAGAATTTAAACCGTGAGTTGAGCGATTTTTGAGGAAGAGATGTGCCAATATCTTGATGTAGCAAGGTTTGCGAAAACCGCAGGCATACCCGTGGATATGTCGAGGATTTTCGCAAACCCTTGATGCGCAAGAGATTGGTGCAGATCGAGTCAAAAATCGCTCAATTTAGGTAAGCATTTGTTCTTGACACAATTTACACATTTATCATAACGTGCTTGAACAGGTTATTCTACCAGGGTCACTGTTAAAGTGCATTGAGGGCCTTTTTGCTAAACAGTTAACTAAACAGATTGAAAAGGAGGACTATCATGAATCGTATTATTAACCTCGTTGTAACCGCATGTTGTCTGCTTGCATTGGCTGTGTTGCCTGCTGCGGCTAGTAGCAAGAGTGCTGTAAAAAAGCCCAGTCCCGACGCAGCAATACAGATGCTCAAGGATGGTAACCAGCGGTTTGTTGCTGGAAAGTCAAAGCACCCTCATTCCTGTTCCAAGCGCCTCGCGCAGGCCGGCAGAGAGAACCAGGGGGATCATGCCTACGCCACAGTTATTACGTGCTCTGACTCCCGTGTCCCTGTGGAGCTTCTCTTTGATGCCGGTATTATGGACATTTTTGTCATTAGGGTTGCAGGCAATGTCTGTGATGTGGATGAGGCCGGATCAATAGAATATGGTTTGGCTCACGTGCATACTCCGGTTCTTGTCATCCTGGGTCATACCCAGTGTGGCGCAGTGACTGCCGTTACACACGCTGTCCACGGGACAGGACATGCTCTTGAACGCAATATCCCGCCATTAGTTGATAACATAGAGCCGGCTGTGCGTCGTGCCATGGCTCAGCATCCTGCCGTACACGGCGATAAGATTATCCCCTACGCGATTGTAGAGAACATTTGGCAGGGGGTTGAAGACCTCTTCATGGTAAGCCCCGCCACCAGGAACCTTGTGAAGAGCGGAACCGCCAAGGTGGTTGGAGCCATGTATGATGTAGGTACAGGCAAGGTTGATTGGCTGCCTGAATCAAAGGTTCAAGAGATCCTTAAAAAGGTTGAAGCGAATCCTAAACGCGCGATGAATCCTATGGCCGGAGGCGGTCATCATTAAAAAGTGAGAGCGAAGAGCTGAATGCTATTGGCCGATAGGAATAAACTCCAATCTTTCAGTTCTTCGCTCTATCCTCTTTCCTATTTGCTCTATGCTCTGAGACCTTTGCCCAACTGCCATTTTCCCCCTCCTTTTTAAACTTGACTTGAGCCTGTCGTAGATTATATATCTGTTCTGTTAAAACAAACAAGTTGATAATTTCTTAAACGTGACGCCACAATTCCCCTACATATTGTGCCTATGTGGCTGTCCAAATTCTCGGACAGTCCTATTCATTCTGGCAAAATTGCAATCATAGTTTTCCAGGAAGTGTTGCAAAACAAAGGGATGCTGGGGGCTAGGCAAAATGCCTCTGCCGGCAAGTAAACATAATGAAAGCCATATTAGCATTAGAAGACGGGACCATTTTTGAGGGGCGGATTTTTGCCGGAGAAGGCGAGGTCACCGGTGAAGTGGTCTTTAATACCAGCATGACCGGCTACCAGGAGATACTGACCGATCCTTCTTATAAAGGCCAAATCGTTACCCTTACATATCCCCTGATCGGAAACTACGGCGTTACGGATGAGGATGCCGAGTCTGGTGCGATACAGGCCGAGGCCCTCATCGTACGGGAATATCAGCGCATACCGAGCAACTGGAGGTCCCAGAAGACGTTGGCCGACTATTTGAACACGGCCGGGGTTATCGGGATTGAAGGGATCGATACCAGGGCCTTGACACGGCGTATCCGCATGCACGGAGCGATGAAAGGGATTGTCTCGACTGTGGATCACAACGTAGAATCGTTGGTACAGCGGGCAAAGGACTCACCCGGCCTGATCGGCCGAGACCTGGTTAAAAAGGTTACGTGCGATAGTGCCTATAAATGGAAAGGACAACGGGAGAGACGATTCCATGTGGTGGCCCTTGACTGTGGGGCGAAACATAATATTTTGAGAAGCCTGGCGAGTAGGGGATGCGACCTAACAGTTGTACCTGCCCATTCCAGCGCGGACGAGGTCAAGAGCCTTAATCCTGACGGTATTTTTCTTTCAAATGGTCCCGGGGATCCCGCGGCGGTTCCCTATGTGGTGGATACAGTAAAGAGGCTGCTTGATTACCGGCCCATCTTTGGGATCTGCCTGGGGCATCAGCTCCTGGGACAGGCCTTTGGAGGGAAAACCTTTAAGCTGAAATTCGGGCACCGTGGGGGCAATCAACCGGTCAAAAACCTTTTGACCGGCAGGATAGAGATTACCAGTCAAAACCATGGATTTTGTGTCGACATTGACTCAATCAAAGATCCCGAGGTGGAGATCACCCATATTAATCTGAATGATCAGACCCTTGAAGGGATGCGAGCGTAATGACATAAAAAAGATACTTATTATCGGCTCCGGCCCGATCATTATCGGGCAGGCCTGCGAGTTTGACTATTCCGGGACCCAGGCATGCAAGGCCCTTAAGGAAGAGGGATACGAGGTGGTTTTGATCAATAGCAATCCCGCCACCATTATGACCGACCCGGAGACAGCCGACCGCACATACATAGAACCGATCACGCCGGAGATGGTCTCTATGGTGATCGAAAAGGAAAGGCCTGATGTTCTTTTGCCGACTCTGGGCGGTCAGACAGGTCTCAACACCGCCATCAGGGTGGCCGAGATGGGGACCTTGGACAAATACGGCGTGGAGATGATAGGGGCATCTGTAGATGTAATTAAAAAGGCCGAGGACCGTGACCTCTTCCGCGAGGCCATGCGAAACATCGGGCTCCGCATACCCAAAAGCGGTATTGCCCGGAGCATGGAGGAGGCGCGTGAGGTGGCCGGCCAGGTCAGTTATCCAATTATTGTGCGTCCCAGTTTTACCCTGGGTGGAACCGGAGGCGGCGTGGCTTATAACCGCGAAGACCTGGAAAAGTGGGTTGCGTGGGGACTTGACGCCAGCCTGATAGGCGCGGTCATGCTTGAAGAGTCTATTATAGGATGGAAGGAGTTTGAGCTGGAGGTGATGCGGGACAGAAATGACAACGTGGTCATCATCTGCTCCATAGAAAACTTTGACGCCATGGGAGTCCATACCGGAGACAGCATCACTGTTGCCCCGGCCCAAACGCTGAGCGACAGAGAATATCAAAAGATGCGGGACGCGTCCATAGCCATCATGCGGGAGATCGGCGTGGAAACGGGCGGATCAAACGTCCAGTTCGCTGTTAATCCTAAAAATGGCGAGTTGGTAGTTATTGAAATGAATCCGCGGGTCTCACGAAGTTCGGCATTGGCTTCAAAGGCGACCGGATTCCCCATTGCAAAAATAGCGGCTAAACTGGCAGTAGGATATACTTTAGACGAAATTCCGAACGATATTACAAAAGAGACCTTTGCCTCCTTTGAGCCTACCCTTGATTATTGTGTGGTAAAGATTCCACGCTGGACCTTTGAAAAGTTTCCGGAGACTGAAGACTATCTTACAACCGCCATGAAATCAGTTGGTGAGACCATGGCCATAGGCCGGACCTTTAAGGAGGCGCTGCAAAAGGGGTTGCGTTCGCTTGAGATCGGGCGTTTCGGTTTAGGAGGAGATGGAAAAGATCGATTGGAACAAAACGGCGTAATCCCTACGTTGGATGAGATCAGACAAAAATTGTCCACTCCCAATTCCGAGCGAATATTTTATATTCGCCATGCCTTGCAGAAAGGGATGGAGATTGAGACAATATATGACCTTACAGGCATTGATCCCTGGTTTCTGCATCAGCTCAAAGAAATTACAGAGTTTGAGGCAGAAATTGCTGGGGCTCACTTTCCACCCGCCCTCGATCTCCTGCAGAGGAGCAAGGAATTAGGCTTTTCAGATGTACAGTTGGCCCATCTTCTTAAACGTAAAGACGACGATATTCGTCGGCTTCGGAAAGAACAGGGACTAAAATGCGTCTACAAGCTTGTTGATACCTGTGCCGCCGAGTTTGAGGCATATACTCCGTATTATTACTCTACATACGAAAAAGAGAATGAGGCTCGGGTTACGAAGAGCAAAAAGGTGATGATCTTAGGCGGGGGGCCGAACCGGATCGGACAGGGGATCGAGTTTGACTACTGTTGTGTTCATGCCTCCTTTGCGTTAAGGGAAGAGGGTTATGAGAGTCTTATGGTCAACAGTAACCCGGAGACGGTCAGCACAGACTATGATACTTCGGACAAGCTCTATTTCGAGCCCCTTACAAAAGAGGATGTATTAAATATTATTGATCAGGAAAAGCCCGAGGGCGTGATTGTACAGTTCGGAGGCCAGACCCCATTAAATCTTGCCAACCCTCTTGCCGAGGCAGGGGTTCGCATCCTTGGTACTTCACCTGACAGCATTGACCTGGCCGAAGATCGAGAACGTTTCAAGGCGATCCTCGACAAGCTCGGATTGGTTCAGCCGGATAACGGAACAGCCATGAGTGTGGACGAGGCATTGAGGGTGGCCGAACTTGTCGGATATCCGGTGGTGGTCCGACCGTCGTATGTGCTTGGCGGGAGGGCGATGAAGATCGTTTATGACCAAAATGCGCTTGAAGGTTTTACAAAGGAGGCGATCCTTGTTTCCCCGGGCCACCCGGTGTTGATAGACAAGTTCCTGGAAGATGCGATCGAGATGGATGTGGACGCGATCTCGGACGGGAGAGAGACGATCATTTGCGGGGTCATGGAGCACATTGAAGAGGCTGGGATTCATTCAGGAGACAGCGCCTGCGTACTCCCTCCTCACACCCTTGACAGGGATGTTTTAAAACAGATTAAGGACAGCACCCGGGCCCTGGCAAAGGAGCTGAACGTTGTCGGTTTGATGAATATTCAATATGCCGTGAAGGATAGTGAGGTCTTTGTGTTAGAGGTGAACCCCCGGGCGTCACGGACAATACCTTTTGTGAGCAAGGCCACTGGCGTTCCTTTTGCCAAGATGGCCACAAAGGTCATGCTGGGACGGACGTTGCAAGAACTTGGATTGACACAAGAGATAGTCCCTGATCATGTGTCGGTGAAAGAGTCTGTGTTTCCCTTTGACCGTTTTCCCGGAGTGGATACGTTGTTAGGACCGGAGATGAAGTCAACCGGAGAGGTGATGGGTATTGATACCTCCTTTGGCGCGGCCTTTGCCAAGTCCCAATTGGCGGCGGGACAGAATCTGCCGGTTCATGGGACGGTGTTCCTCAGCGTAAGGGACCGGGATAAAGAACAGATTTGTCTTGTAGCGCAACAATTTATCAAGATGGGTTTTAATATAGTGGCTACGGCAGGGACATCCCGATTTTTGCGGGAGAGGAATATTTCGAACCAGCCTGTAAAAAAGGTGTCTGAAGGGCGCCCCCATATAGTGGACCATATCAAGAACGGCGAGGTTCAATTGGTAATCAATACTGCTCTTGGAAGCGGACCGGCGCGGGACGGCTATAATATCCGACGCGCTGTGCTGGAATATCATGTCCCGTATGTCACTACCGTGGCCGGTGCCTGGGCTATGGCCTCGGGTGTGGGGGCAATGCTTGGCGAAAAACTTTCTATCAAGTCGATTCAAGAGTATCATGGGGGACAAGGTGATTAACAAGATGGCAACTACATTGGATCGTCCCAGAGAGGCGTGCGGCATCTTCGGGATTTATGGGAACCCGGAAGCGGTCAAAATGACCTATTTTGGTCTGTACGCCTTGCAACACAGGGGACAGGAGAGCGCGGGGATAGCCGTGGTTGGAGAAGAAGGAATCAGAGTCCATAAGGGGATGGGGCTGGTGTCCGAGGTCTTTGACAAAGGCAGGCTCAAAAAATTGCAAGGGAACACAACCATAGGACACGTGCGATATTCTACTACAGGGGATTCCACTCTTACCAATGCCCAGCCTTTTGTTATCAACCATCGGGGGAAATCGTATGCTGTAGCGCATAACGGGAATCTTGTTAACGCCTATGAACTTCGCAACGAGTTAGAAAAAAAAGGGGCGATATTTCAGTCCACCATGGACAGCGAAATCTTGTTGCATCTTTTGATGCGGAACCTCGATGACGGCCTGGAAGAGGGGATCAAGAAGTCTGTCGCAAAACTAAGGGGCGCCTTTTCAATTGTTATCCTGACGGAAGACTCGATTATCGGAATAAAAGATCCCAATGGCTTCAGACCATTATGCATAGGAAGGTTGAACGGCAGTTATGTATTGGCTTCAGAAAGCTGCGCGCTTGATCTGGTGGAGGCCGAGTATGTCCGGGCGGTTGATCCGGGCGAAATTGTTATTATCAACAAAGACGGATTAAAGAGTATCAAGAACCCGAATAAGGCACAAACCTCACTTTGTATATTTGAATTTATCTATTTCGCCCGGCCTGACAGCAATATATACGGTTTAAACGTCTATGAAATGCGCAAGGCACAAGGAAAACGCCTGGCTGACGAGTTTGCCGTGGAGGCCGATTTAGTTATGCCGTTCCCGGATTCCGGGAACTACTCAGCTATAGGATTTGCCGGGCGGTCCGGGATCCCTTTTGAGATGGGGATGATCAGAAACCACTATGTGGGGAGGACCTTTATTCAGCCGACCCAGACCATGCGGGAATTCGGGGTTCGCGTAAAACTTAACCCGGTGAAAAGCCTTCTCAAGGGAAAGCGCATTATCATTATTGAAGACTCGATCATTCGTGGAACCACGGCAAGGAACAGGGTACGCGCTCTCCGGGAGATAGGCGTAAAAGAGGTACATATGCGCGTAAGCTGTCCACCGCACCGATTTCCATGTCATTACGGGATAGATTTTTCTTCAAGGGGGGAGCTGGTCGCCGCCAGCAAGTCAGTGGAGGAGATCAGAGATTTTCTGGGCCTGGATACCCTTCATTACCTCAGCCTGGACGGTCTTTTAAAGGCAACAGGGACTGAAAACCCGGAAGAGCATTTTTGCAAGGCCTGCTTTGACGGGAAATATCCGGTCGCGTTTGATGAGAGTGTATGCAGTAAGACATGTTTTGAGAGAAGCTCATAAACATAAAACGCTTTCCCCAAACCGGCCATTTTATTTGCTATGAAACCGGATTTCTTGCGAAGCTATTGACATTCTTGTAAGTAATTGTTTCAAACTAAGCAACGCTATGATATAATATCATTTGTTGTTCATCTCTTTTGGGGTCATTGCCCCTATTCCCATACAGCTTTCAACCTTGCTATTTACAAAGTTTAGCGCTCATAATGGCAGTTATGCAAAGGTCTCGGTCTATCTTGCCTAACAAGGTGACGAGTGTGCTCAACGGTTGACATTTAGATATCTGAGGTTAGATTTAATATTAGTAAATCATCTTTCATCCGATAAATGGGTGGCAGGAAATGAACAAGGGAAAGAGAATAAAGGCAAAATCTGAGGTGCAGGGTCCTGCACGTCCTCCGGAGCAGCAACCAGCAGAAGACCGGTTGAAGATCCGTACCAGCACGTTTCGTCTTTTGATCGCGGTTACCGGTTCCATATTTGTTGCCGAGATATTCGTAATGATCCTCCTGTACATTCTCCCGGAATTACCTCTAAAGGCGGTTATTCTCCTTGATGCGTCGTTGCTTGCCGTTGTGACGTTCCCGATACTCTACTTTGCTCTGTTCCGGCCGCTGGTCCGTCACATCTCTGAACGTCAGAGGATTGAAGATCGGTTCCGCAAAGCCAATGAGTTTAATGAGACCATTATCAAGACCATCCCTCTTGGGGTGGATATTCTGGATGAAGAAGGCAACATACTCTTTTTAAATGAAAGGCTTGAGGCTGTTCTGGGTAAAGAGGCGATTGGCAAGACGTGCTGGTCTGCCTACAGAGATAGTGGAGAAAAATGTGAGGACTGTCCTCTCCCGCAGGATATCGAAATAGGGCAAACACGCTCCCATGAGGTCTATGATATGGCGGGTGGAAGAACGTGTTCGATATCGTATACCGGCATGATGTATCAGAATAAGAAAGCTATTCTGAGAGTTATCGAAGATATTACCGAGCGCAAGCAGCGTGAGGAGGAGGTGCGAGAAAGCGAAAAAAAATATAGTACACTGGTTGAAAACTCCTTGACAGGTATCTATATAGACCAGGATGAAAAGATTGTATTTTCCAACAACAGATTTGCCACGATTTATCGCTACCCAAAAGAAGAGTTGATAGATATCGAGACCTGGAGGCTGGTCCATCCTGAGGACAGGGCCTTGACCGCCGAAATGAGGGCGCTACGACTCAAAGGAGAAGACGCGCCCTTGGAGTACGAGGCGAAAGGTCTGACAAAGGGCGGCGATGTCATCTGGATCAGAAGGAGAAACCGACGCATAGAGTACAAGGGAAGGCCTGCGATATTAGGTAATATCGTGGACATAACCGAACAAAGGCAGGCAGAGGAAGAACTCCGAAAGATGAACGAGGAACTCAAGAATTTTGTCCGTATTGTCTCCCATGATCTGAAAACCCCCATCACTGCGATCCAGGGGTTTTCCTCGCGGCTGCTCAAACAGTATCAAGACACAATGGAAGAGAAGGACGTGCGTTACCTTGAGCAGATCAAGGCGAGCGCCCACCGAATGGAGGTATTTGTCGCTGACCTCCTGGCGTTGTCACGGATCGGCCGGGTGGCCTCCCATTTTGAGGATGTCCCTTCTCTTGAGATCGTAAAAGAGGTGGTCTCAAATCTGCAAGACAGGCTGGAGAGAAACAGGATAGAGCTCGCCATAGCACACAATTTGCCCACCACCTACTGTGATAGCGAAAGGGTCTACCAGGTTTTTCAGAACCTGCTTGTAAATGCCATCAAGTACATGGGCGATACTGCACACCCTAAAATCAAGATCGGATACGAAGAGGGGAAAGAGTTCCATCAGTTTTATGTAAGTGATAACGGCGCCGGGATTGATTCGAAAGATCACCGAAAAATATTTGAAATGTTCCAGCGGGTGGAAACAATAAGAAAGCTGGGAGACGAGGAAGGGACAGGTTTGGGACTTACCATTGTAGACAGGGTTGTGCGTAACCACGGTGGCGAGGTGTGGGTCGAATCTGAAAAAGGGAAGGGCGCAACCTTCTACTTTACCTTGTCTAAAAGTCTTGATCGCGTTACCCATCCTTGAGCCCCTGCCCCCTGATCCCTACGCCCCGGCATAGACGGCGGTTTTTCGTAATAAAAATTCGTTTTGAAACAAAGGCGGCGCATGGTATCAAACGGTATGGTGACAAAACGTAGAAGAGGCAAGCGGCGGGTGCCGGCATATAGGTATCAGGAGGATTCCTGTTATTTTGCCCAGATAGCTGAAGGCGTAAAAGAAGCAGGCGCGGAAGAACTGGCCGAACTCGGTGCCGAAGACATTGCCCTGGATTTTCGCGGAATTCATTTTAGGGCAGACAAGTCAACCCTGTATCGGATTAATTATTTGACAAGGCTTGTTTCGCGGTGTCTTGCGCCGTTAATATTATTCAATTGCCATGATACCGATACGTTGTACAAGATGGCAAAACAGATACGGTGGGAAGATTTTTTTACGGAAGGCAATACATTTGCTGTGTCAGGGAATGTTTCCGACAGTGCTATTTCTCATTCAAAGTACGCTTCTCTCCGCCTTAAAGATGCTGTTGCTGATTATTTCAGGGAAAAAACCGGTAAGCGTCCCGATGTGTCTGTAAGGGATCCTGATGTCCTGCTGAACCTTTATATCAGGCATGATAAGGCAGGAATAAGCCTCGATACGTCGGGAGGGGCGCTTCACAGGAGAGGATACAGAGAGGAGACAGTGGCGGCGCCTATGCAGGAGACTGTCGCGGCGGCGATTATCCGATTTACAGGATGGGACGGGTCTGTACCTTTATATGATCCTTTGTGCGGTTCGGGAACACTTTTGTGTGAAGCGCTCATGCGGTACTGCAACATTCCTGCAGGCATTTTTAGAAATAAATTCGGTTTTGAAATGCTGCCTGACTTTGATGACTCTATCTGGAAGCAGGTTAAAAAAGAGGCTGACAAAAGCATTCGGGAACTGCCGAAAGGGCTGATCGCAGGGAGTGATGTGTCAGAAGAAGCTGTCAACGCGGCAAGGACAAATATGATGGGGCTTCATTACGGAAAGAATGTGAGAGTTGAAAAGGCTGACTTCAGAGACTTGCCCTCCATTGAAGGGCAGGTTGTTGTAACAAACCCTCCTTATGGCATTCGAATGAGGGGAGATGAGGACCTTGAAGCGTTTTACAAGAATCTCGGTGATTTTCTTAAACAGAGATGCAAAGGCTCAACCGCCTATATTTATTTCGGAGAACGGGAGTATATAAAAAAAATCGGTCTGAAAGCGTCATGGAAAAAACCAATCAAGGCAGGGGGGCTTGACGGCAGACTGGTTAAATACGAGATGTACTGAGGGAGGGGTTGCCATGTGGAAGCACAGCATTACGATGATCTTCATCGCGGCACTATTGGCTGGATGCAGTCCAAAGATCAGTGTACGGATTGATTCAATAGTTGACCTAATGGAACCCCTTGGAGAAAAAAGGTATGTTCTCTATAGCGCCGTGCAAGGTATATCAGTGGGCGACCTTTATTTTCGCGAACATAGTGGGTATTTTCGAGAAATCTTGAAACAACTGGGTTACCTCGAAGTGCGGGATCGGGAGAATGCCGACGTGGCCATCTACTTCGACTATGGGATAAGCGGCGGCAGGGTGATTCATTCCACCTACACGAGGCCTGTGTATGCGACAGTCGGCGGTGAAACAATTGACGTTACAGAGACATATACCGATGCATCCGGTAAGACCACGAGCAAGAAGACCAAGTCTATTTTCATACCTTCAAGACAATACGTTGTAGGCACGACCACAGAAAGAAAAAGTTATACTATCTACACTGCGCATGCAGTACTCGAAGCTAAAGAAATAGAGCATGGGGATAAAACCAACGGCGGGCCAACGCTATGGAGAACAGTTATAACAACTACCAGCAAGTTAGACGATTTGAGACGGCTTATGCCAATATTGGCCGCCGCGTCGGCGCCCTATCTGGGAAAAAACACCAGAGGGATGAAAACAATCGACCTCCGGGAGAATGATGACAGGGTAGTGGAAATGAAGACTATGAGGTGACGGAGGCGTGCGTTGCCTACCGGTGTCAAAAGTATCAAGCGAATTCCAGCCTGGCTGAAGATCGCCTTTACGGTATGGCTGCTGGTTTGGGTTCCATCCTATGGTAGCTTTTACGGGCCACAGAATTTCCTATGGCTATGCGATCTGTGCAACTTCATCCTTCTCATCGCCCTGTGGGCCGAAAGCCGCCTCCTTTTTTCGAGCCAGATTGTAGCGGTCCTGATTGTCGACATTATGTGGAGCATCGGTGTCGCTGTGCGGTTCTTCTGGGGAATCAGCCTCATTGGCGGTACAGAATACATGTTCAATCCAGAGGTTCCTCGCCATATCCGGCTGCTGTCTCTGTTTCACGTTTTCACACCTCCGCTCCTGATCTACGCTATCAGTCGGCTCGGATACGACCGGCGTGGTTTGATCATTCAGACGGTGCTAACGTGGATCGTCCTTCCGCTTACTTACCTCTTTACGAACCCAGAAAGAGGCATCAACTGGGTCTGGGGTTTGTTTGGCAAAACGCAGGCGATGTTGGAGCCATGGGTGTATTTCCTTCTGTGTATGGCGGCGTATCCTCTGGTGCTCTATCTGCCGACCCATGGGATGGTACTTCTCGTATCCCGATGGCTGCACCGGTTGCGGGGGCAATAGGGGTTGTGCTTTTGTTGGGATGCTGTTCTTCAACCGCAAGCTCCTGGGCGTTTCGATTCCTTTTTACCCCGCTTTCGAGCAAGTGAATGTGCGGTTCTATGTGCGCCGGAAACTTCAACAGGGTTGGCGGCAGGGAGTGGTGAAGAAGAGAGAACAGAGAAGAAACCAACAGTAAGGGGAAAACATAGGTATGACAACAGGCGCCACGCTCAACAGCCTGGAACGGCGCGTAGTAACGAGTCGATTAAGGCAACTTACACAACGGTGGGAAGCGTCGCGCCTCTTTCGTGACATCGACCTCCCAGCCAACGCCGTGGCCCTTGAAATCGGGTCCGGAGGGGGGTACGGTGCGACAGAAGCCTTGGAGCGGCTTCCGCTCGCGAAACTCTTTGTTACAGAGATTGATCCGGTCATGCTTGAAGCGGCCCGGTCCTTCCTCACCGGCAGGGGCATGCTCGCCAAGACAGCGTTTTATTTAGCAGACGCGAAAAGCCTTCCGTTCGACACGG
The DNA here is from genome assembly GCA_019314005.1 of Deltaproteobacteria bacterium. The sequence continues at coordinate 12,520 of JAFDAE010000033.1, forward strand.
GAAGTTTTGATCTCGTGTTTTCTTTTGAGGCTCTTCATCACGTCTGCGGCTATGAAGCCGCTGTTCGTGAGACGGCCAGAGTCCTCCGCGCAGACGGATGGCTGCTTTTCACTGATATCATTCGTCCGCCATGGGCGCCACGATTCACGTGGCATGCCCCGCCCCAAGGGGTATACAGCAAGGAAGAGTTGATTTCGGTGTTGACTGAAGCAAGGTTTTGTATCGAACGCTGGCGAAGCGTCGCCGGGATATGGGCCGCGGTAACGGCCCGGCGTAGCCAGCCTGGATGATGCATGAAAAATTTCATGCGTAATTCGTGTGAGACAGAAAAGAAGGGGTGTGGGTGTCAGAGTCGTACCACGACACGGCCTACGACGGCCTGTTTCAGACCCCAAACCTATCGAGTTCCTTATGATCGTTTCCACGTACCAGCCATTTTTCGCTCCTTTTCCAGCCTTTTTTTACAAGGCCCATCGTTCGGATATTATGGTTATCCTGGACGACGTTCAATTCCCGCTGCGAACAACGTGGATTAATAGAAATCGTTTTAAGAACGACCAGGGCGCCCTGTGGATGACGATCCCGGTATGGAAGAAAGGTCTGGGGCTGCAACAGATTAACCGGGTGCGAATATGCCGCGAAGGCAACTGGAGGAAAAAGCATCTTGCGAGCCTGAAAACTTCTTATGCGAACGCCCCTTATTTCAGAGAGCATGTTGATATAATTGAAGAAATATTTTCGGCAAGATTTGAAAAACTCGTTGATCTTAACATTATGATCATCCGCTATTTGAAAGAACAACTTGGCATCGATACCCCGCTGATAGTACAATCCGATTTGGGCGTTTCCGGCAAGGGTAATGAGCTTTTGGTAGAGATTTGCCGAAAAGTGGGGTCATCTAATTACCTTGCCCAGGCTGCCGCAAAGAAATATCTCGACGCTCGGCTGTTCGACGAAGCAGGTATCGAGTTAAAGTTTTTTTTGCCCCCGTCTCCTGTTTACCCGCAACTCTGGGGAGATTTTATCCATGACCTTTCTGCTTTTGACCTTCTTTTCAATTGCGGGCCGAAAAGCCATGAAATCCTTTGTGGAAAATTGGGGGATGTCCGGGGAAAATCGGGGCCGTCCGTGACATTTTGACTTTCTATGCAAGGCGTTGCGGACGTGCATTGTTTTATAACATTGTAACGTTCCCTTGATTTCTTTAAGGACCTCCTGCTTCGCTAAGAACGAGGGACGTTAGAGGGGACGTTGTGAATTCGTTAAATTATTTCTCTTGGCCCCAGAGTTATTCAACATAATCAAACTGACAACATAACGTCCCCTACTTCCCGAGAAATTAATCCCATTGCAGGATTAAGGTATTATTATCGTCCAATTCCACTCGAGTTCCAAACTCCTTACCTTCTCTATTCAAAATATCTTTTAGCCAGAGTGCATCCGCTCTTGATGATCGATTTGCTTTAAAGTTTTTAATCTGTGTTGGTTTCATGTGCAAGCAAACGAGCTTTCCGGTCGATGGATCGACACTTACAAAGTACATCAAGGCCAAATCAGCTCTGAAATTCTCATGTCCACCGATCCCTTCATAGTCATTGAGAAAGTCGCCACATCCATAGATGATAGGTTTGTCCTCGTAAACTTCTATTCCCATTACATGGTGAGAAGAATGTCCGTGAACTATGTCAATACCCGTGGTGTCAATAAGCTTGTGAGCGAATTCCGTTTGTTCAGGGAAAATCTCGTACCCCCAATTACTCCCCCAGTGAATAGAAGCGATTACTATATCTCGTTCCTGTTTTACTTCCCGGACATTTTTTCTGATATACTCGACTGTCTTGTCTGAAAAATCTTGCAGCAGATTTACTCCTGGTTTGTCTTCCGAAGCGGCCCAACTGAAAGGTATTCCACTTGTTTCCGATCCGTATGAGAACAGGATCACCCGTCCTTTTCCCTTCACCTCCATTACTGCCGGAATTTCTGCCTCTTCAAGGTTTTGGCCCGCCCCCGCACTTTTTACATTCACATTCTTCAATGTTTCTAATGTCTCTGTAAGCCCCGAATATCCCCAATCAAGAACGTGGTTATTTGCGAGAGCACAACAATCTATCCCGGCCGCTGTTACGCAATGAATATTCTCCGGATGCATCCTATAGTTTATGCCTTTACCTTCCCAGTAATCGGCACACCTTGTTACGCTGGTCTCCAGATTGATTATCCTCACATCCGGCGCCACTTGTTCTAATTCCTCGAGAGCGTCTCCCCAAATGTAAGAAAAGCTGACAGGTTGTTGAATCGGACCATTCGCTTTCTCGGCAAGCGCTACATATTCTCCGGCATCTCTTACCCACGGCTCGTAGATAACAGGATCGCAAGGGTGAGGTAATGCTTGATCAATGCCTCTCCCTGTCATTACGTCACCACACATGAATATGGTAATCAGGCCGGCCATTGCTGACGGTTTATTAGCAGGTTTCTGCCGAGGTTTTTTCATTCGAACCTCCACGCATCTTCCTTCATGGCAAAAACTCCTGACATCGACTGCAAAACGTGGGACCTTTGCGATCGGTATCGTAGAGGCTGTTGGAAAAATGCATCACGCAGGTAGGTTGCGGGCAGTGACCTATTCCCAAGAGGTGACCTACCTCATG
>JAFDAE010000243.1 GCA_019314005.1 Deltaproteobacteria bacterium
TGACCAATCAAGCGAATTGAAGACTTTTTGCGAAATCATCAATCTTGATGGTTTTGTAAAAAGTCAATCTCAGGAATTACTTATATATTTACTTCCAATCTGATATTATGACTCGACTTACCATAGTAAGGTCCCGAGACCTTTATAAAACTTTCTCACTTGCAAAGGTCTCGCTTCTTTTCCTCTGTATCTTTGCCTCTGCTTTTACATCTTGCAGTCTCTTTGACTCTTCACTCGATCTGATAAAAGCAAGGGGGGATATTGTACTCCTGACAAAAAATGTTCCCCAATCTTATTACCAGTATCAAGAGAAAGATATGGGATTTGAGTATGAACTCGCCCACGCGTTTGCGGATCACCTCGGTGTAAAGCTTTCGGTCAAGGCCGTCCCAAGACATGCAAATCTTGTCCCATGGCTGCTTGCAGGCAAAGGAGACTTTATCGGCGCCGCATTCATACCAACCAAGAGATTGCGATCCGATATAGCTTTTTCTGACGGCTATCTCACTGTAGACCAGAAAGTGGTTGTCAGACGTCACAGCCATATCAAAAACATTGAAATGCTGAAACAGGAAACCGTTGTGGTGCCCAAAGGGTCGGCCTTCGAAGAAAGCCTTATTCAGCTCCGACAGAAAAAGGCTTGTTTCACTATCACCGCAGTGCCGCTTCGAGAGATTGAAGACTTACTCTGCTCAGTGTCACGTGGGACCATTAAGGCGACTGTCGCGGATTCCAATATGCTAAAGATATATCAAAGATATTACACCAACCTTCATGCCCCATTTTCAATCGGCGCCAAACAACCAATATGTTGGGGAGTCAGAAAGGGAAGCAGCAACCTTCTTAGTGAAATGAATAGCTTCCTGCAACAAGCCAGGAAGTCCGGACTGTTAGACAAAATCTATTACAAATATTTTGGATACATCGAGCCTCTTAACCCCACAGATATCAGGCATTTTAAAAGAACATTAGCAAAACAACTTCCTAAATATATCAGAGCAATAAAAGAGAAAGCAGTACAAAACCAATTGGACTGGCGACTAATTGTAGCACAAATCTACCAGGAATCTCATTTCGATAATCATGCTAAAAGCAACACCCACGTAAAAGGCCTGATGCAGTTTACCAGGGATACTGCTAAAGAAATGGGGGTGGAAGACGTCTGGAACCCAAACTATACTATCGCCGGCGGTATCAAGTACCTAAAAAAACTATATGATCTATTTGATGACTGGGAAGAATTTGACAGGATCTGCGTTGCCCTTGCATCATACAACCTCGGAAGGGGTCACATCCTGGACGCGATAAAACTTGCTAAAACCGAAGGACACAATCCGTATCACTGGGCAGACCTTGAAAAGGTGGTTGCTCTCTTGTGCCGGCGAGATGATTACAAGAATACTACCTACGGCTATTGTCGGGGGTGGGAAGGAGTCCGCTACGTCCGCTACGTCCTCAATTACTATGACATATTAAAACAGGAATCGATTGAATATCCTGACAAGAAGCTAAAACCGAAGTTGAGCGATTTTTAAGGATAGTGCTGACGCTTCACTGCGTGCCAAATTTTGAAGCCTGACGTTGCAAATCAAACAACTCCTCAATCTCTGTCCAATTCCGTACAGAGTGAAACGGATGAGGCTTTTGATTCCACGGATGGGAAAAAAGAATCGGGATAATATCGTTTTCGTGGAGATGAAAACAGGTCTCAAGACGGTCCTCTACAAAATAGGCAATGCCACGCGTCTTCAGTATTTCGACCTTCCCTTCAAACGATCCTGTAGCAATAACCTCCATACGAGACGGATCCAACGGGAGTGTCTTCCGAACCCACCTTTCAATAGGCTCAAGCCTGGGACGAGCGGTGACAAATAATAATGGAGCAACGGCCCCTACCCTGGAAAGGATACTCACCGCACCATCCATCGGCATTAGATCTATTCCGCTGTTGCCTTCAATCATCCTGTTAATAACAACCCCGATAATGTCAGGATCTATATCAAGGCAGTCTTCTAAATAATACTCAGTAATATCTTCATACCGAATATCATTGATCCCAAAATCTCGACGGGCGATCTTCAAAAAAAGGGTCATGGTATCGGCCATCACACCGTCAATGTCAAAAGCCGCTTTGTTGGGATCAATTTTCATTAAAATAATATTTCATGGCAAGGCGGGCAAATACTTGCGCTTTCTCTCTCAAAAGCTTGTTGTGAACAACAACTACCGCCAGAGCCAGTTTCTTGGCGCCGGCCTTTTCTTCACAAAACCCGACAAACCAGTCATAGTGCAATTCATCACTCTTATTATTTATAGAACCTGTCTTACCCCCGATAACAAGCTTTGACAATATACGATCACGTCGATACCCTCTGAAAGTACGACTACAGGTTCCGTAAGAGACGGTGGCAGCCATCAATTCTTTCAGCTCTTGACTCGTTTCCGGAGAAATAACCTGTCTGGCCGCCCCCTTCTCCCCAACATAAAGAGGGTTGTTCTCCTTGTCCGTTATATATTCAACAATACTTGGTTCCGCCAATTTGCCGCTGTTAAGTATTACAGAAGCAATCATCGCCCCGTGAACAGGAGACATAACAGTCTCTCGATTAAAGCCACAGGCCAATTCTGCCCAGTGATACGGGTCGTCACCTACTGAAATCCGGCTCGGCTGCACAGGGAGTTCGAAATCGATCAATTGATTGAATCCAAACTTCATAGCATATTCTTCAAGGAGATCTTTTTTCAGGCTAAAAATACCCAGCTTTCCAAACACAGGATTGATTGATTGGGCAAAAGACTTTTTCAGGGAGGTGCTGTTTGTGTAACGATGGATTCGATTGGTCAATTGATTCTTATACAGGGTATGTTTGCGACCATTGAAGGTCAATTTTGCATCGGCAGAAATATTACAACCCTCAATGGCGGCTGCGGCTGTTATGATCTTAAATATACTGGCGGCAGGGAATTGATTGCTGAGGCAAACACTCTCTCCACAATCCATTTTCCTTGAATCGATCATGGAAAGTATCCGGCCGGAAGCAGGATCCATAGCTACAAATCCTATCATAGGAGACCGGGAGTTCTGAATCTTCTTCAACATATAACTTTGAAGCCGACTGTCCAGAGTGGTTTCCACGGTAAAAGTCTTGTCGGAATAGGTGAGATCTATCTTCCCTTCAGTGCTGTTGCAAAGAGCCTTTGGATCTATTATCGATCTAAGGTCCTCTTTGGTCCATAAGTCCGAACCCTTGAAGGGTTTTATGATATCTGAGAAGTCTTTAAAGTACCCGGTCGACTGACTTACCTTGAAGAATTGAACACCCAGCACAAGGAAAAGCAAGACAGGGAAAAACCAAACGCTTCTTTTAAAAATTGTTTTGCGAAACTTTTCTCGCTTTAACGTGCCCTGATAATCTCTCCAGCTCTTGTGATTTCTCATTGGTCACTTTTCAGAAGTCAGGGATTAGGTGTCGGGTGTTAGGGATTAGGTTATAGGTCAAAGCTGAAAGGATCCAAACCTGGAACCCGAAACCCATAACTCGCAACCCGCACAACACGCTTTCAGCCTTAAGCTTTGAGCTCTACCCCTCTATTTATAACACCATGTTTTTAATGCAATAAAAATATGAAATAATCTTTTCAGCCCGAGCCGTCGCAGATCCAATGCCAGAAGTCAGGTGTCAGGGATTAGGTCATAGGTCAAAGCTGAAAGGATCCAAACCTGGAACCTTATACCCAACACCCGACACCTGAAACCCGAAACCCGCTTTCAGCTCTACCCTTACGCCGCCCGTCGTGTCTTCTTTTTGAGACGGCTTATACGGCGCCTAAGCATACTTGCCTTGTCTGAGTTCTTGTTTTCCAGGGCCTCTAATTTCTTTGCCTTTAGCTCCTGAATCTTC
>JAFDAE010000244.1 GCA_019314005.1 Deltaproteobacteria bacterium
GGTTAAAATTATTCTGTAACTGGTTTTCTGACGAATTGTCCTTTTTTCCAAAGGCCTTATTGGATAGTTCCATCAAGGTGTGTCATTTTTCCAATACCGTGTGGTTGCTCATAAATCCATGAACTAGGGGTGATTGTTTCTGAAGGTATACCGAGGACTTCAGGATTACCATTCCATTCGCCTTCGTATTGTTTACCATCAGGGTAACTAATTGTTCCGGATTTATTTTCACCTATGAATGTTCCAGAGATAATAGTTCCGTCTTTACCGGTAAATGTGCCCTTGTACTCTCTATCTTCTCTGAACTCTCCAACAAAAGTTCCATTTAAAAGGGTATATGTTCCTTGTTCTCGGAAACCATTTGCAAACTGACCAACATATTTTCTTCCATCTATCCAGGTGTAAGTTCCCTGCCCGTTTATCACGTCGTTCGCAAACTGACCTATATATTGGTCTCCGTTGGGCAATGTAAGTGTTCCTGATCCATTTGCAACTCCATTCGCAAACTGACCGATGTATTTTTGACCATTAGTTTTAGTGTAAATTCCTTGCCCTTCGAATGCACCTTTTTTAAATTGACCGACATATTTTTCTCCACTTGGGGCTGTGAATATTCCATGCCCGACTTTTTTACTATTTACAAAAGAGCCAACATATTTTTTTCCATCTGTCCAGGTGTAAGTTCCTTCTCCATTTATATTGCCATTCGCAAATTGACCAACATATTGATCCCCGTTGGACAAAATAATTGTTCCTTGTCCATTTTGTTTTCCGTTAATCCACTGACCTACATATCTCTGTCCGCTTTGCCAAGTGTAAGTTCCATAACCCTGAGGGTTCCCATTGAGTATTCCGCCCTGATAGTAACTCCCATCGGTCATTTTTCCATTGTAATAGTTTGGGTTACTTGATTGTACAGGATTATTGGTTCCGGGAGCAACATTGACGGTCGTTCCTCTCGGTCCTTCGAACTCGTTACGAGCTATGCTGATTGCTGATTGCTGTAGCACTGGTTCACCAAGATTTCTGGCAACCATATCTCCATAATCACTGCATCCACTAAAGATAAACATACCCATTACACCAATAATTGTGATTAACATCTTCAAAGTCTTCATGATAAATTTCCTTTAAGTTAAAGTTAAAAAAAGAAAAAGCTTCTGAACGAGCGAGCCCTTTCGGTTAGTGATTTTCTTTTAACACTTTTGCTAAATCTGCACAGATTTCGCATTCATTAATTGCTTCTTGAATTCTTCGTCTTCCTTTTGGTGTTGGATCATCTAGATGAGTAATAACTTCTGTTCTTGTCACACAGACATGACCATTTTTGTCTGCGAGGATTCTTTTTGCCGTGACAACTTCCTTTTTTCTATAAATTCTTTGACTGTTGTTATTTCTGCCCCTTTGGACTGCAAGGTTCGTTTTACTATTTCTCTTTCTTTGATATCAAGGCGGGGGAATCTTGTTGCGTCCCAGAGAACGATTACTTTTTTTCTGCGATTCAATAATCCCAGAACTATCAGGATTATCGACTTGCTGATTCCTATCATGATTATTGTTTCATCCCCCAATTCTGTTAGCATCCTATCAATTTTTGGTTCATCGAATGGGTCTATGGAGCGATTGTGAAAAATGATTTGGTCGTGAGCAAATCTTTCTATTGGGAGGTCGGTGTTGCTTGAGGTTTCAAGGGTTGCTAAATCGTGTCTTAAAGAAAAGCGGAGTTTTTGGCAGGGATTTTCCTTATCAGGAATTATTGAAATGACCTTAATCTTTTCGAGTCTTGTCCAGGCGAATATCCTCTTAGTGTTCTTGGTCATCTTTTCATCTTTTTCGATGGGGCAATTTTTTGGACATCCCGAAGATTTTTTAGTCATATTGATGTCAATCAAGACAAATTTTTCTCTCGTTAACATGGTTAATCTCCTTATTATTTTTCTGGAGGGTGATAAAAGCCCCTTAACCTGGACGAGCGTTAAGGGGCTCAACGAGATTACCTCCATCTATATGTTGCTCTTCATCGAAACCGTTTGGGGGTGCCATGATTTTGTTTGGCATGATTTGAACGGTTTTTCTTTTTTCGTTTCGAAGCTTTTCGTCTCTTGTGCGAGTCTTTTGTTATGGGTTTAAGCTTACCATTTCATCCTTTAATAGGACATTTTGTTGCGTGCTTTTTTACATCTGATATGGTTTCGCAAAGATTGCATATCTTGTGCATAATTACCTCCGTGATAAAAGTTAACATATTGTTAATTACGGTCCATCACCCTCTTCAGGGTTTGTTAATTGTGCTTTCTTTTGAGGAGCAAGCTTATTGAGCCGAGACCGAGAAGTGCGATTGTAGTGGGCTCGGGGACTAGGGTGAATTGAGCGGCCAGTTCGGATGGTAATTCTGGAAGAGAATTTGTGAAGGTCGTTACGTTGTCGAGCTCTCCGGTGAGGTTGATGTCAAGGTAGAATCTTGCGTAAAGTCTTCCGTCTTCGAAGTTCCAGAATGGGTCTACGTTCATTTTGTCGATTGTCCCGTCTTCTACCCAGAGGTTCGTGTTGAAGTCGAGGTATGGCATGAACAGGTATGGGAACTGGTTTGTTCCGTTGCCACTGTGAACATTGCTACTGATGCCGATGTCTATTCCGGGGAAATTGATGTTTGTTCCCATTCCGTAATCAACGGTTGGTTTTACCAAGTTGCTCATCGGGCTGGAGTAGAATGAGGCTTCAATCAAGGTGTAGATTGTTCTTTTGTTGAACGGGCTTCCGAACAGGTAGTGCCCCATGTTTGCGAAGCGGAATGAGTTGTTGTAGAGGCCGTCTGTTAGGTGCATGTTCCCGTAGAACGAAGCGTTGCCTGAGTGCCAGTTGGACGCATGGTCGCTCATATGGAATCCGTTGAAATCGATGCTCTGGTTGAGATATGTCCCGATGATGATTGGTTCACCTCCGTCTTCGTCGCCGTCGGAAGAAGGAATTTTGATTCCTATTGGTCCGCTGTCACCTTTAGAAGAGGGGGGAATCTCGATGGAGATCCTGGCATTTGTGGTTGCGATTAATGTTAATACTGCTACGATGGTGAGGGTTACGATACTCCGTTGTGACATAATGTCATTCCTTTCCTCGTCTTTTATGATGAGTTAAATGAAATTTGCTCGTTGATCAATCAGTACGCCTGATTGAACGAGCTGTCCAACACTCCGTTGTGTTGGGCATAGACGTGTGCATTGCGGTTTTTGAAAAGTCCTGCCCCCTTATATTTTGGATAAGGTACACAGGCAGGACCTCTCCGCAGCAGGGGGTCATTTTAGGGATAGCATACCTTGCATTTGCGGTGTCTGCGCGTAGTGATGATAGCATCGAAGTCTCCGCCGTTTTGTTGGGCATAGACGTGTGCATTGTAATACTGTATGTTGCCATACTCTTTTGCTATGCGGGCGGTGATTCTCGCATTGGTGTATGCGGTTTCTTCGGCATAGCGACTGTCGATCTTGCTTCCTCTGAGCTCGTGAGGAACGATATTGTTCTCATGCAGTCCGTTTAAATGCTCTGCTTCTTTTCCGCTCCAGTCAAAGTGCGTTTCCTCGGCGAATGCTCCCATATTTTTCTGGGTGTTATCCTTTGAATTTGTGGATTCTTCTGGGGGAGGGATGCAACCGGTTGTTACGGTTCCGATTAGGCAGATTGTGATGAGGACGATGTTTCGCATTATTAATCTCCTTTCTATTGATACAATTCGATTTGTGCGGAGAGAATTTTTTTGTAAACATTTTCTCCGCATTTTATGTGGCAGGTCTTGTTGCTTGGGGTGATATAGATAACCTCGCCGCATCCGGCGCACTCAGGGATAGTTATTCAGACAAGGCTTCCCATCCTTAGTGGTTTGTTGTCCTTGTCTTTCA
>JAFDAE010000245.1 GCA_019314005.1 Deltaproteobacteria bacterium
AGTTCACTTAAAGCACATATTTATGTATAGAAATAAGCTTTATGGCATGAAAAGAATTTTTGATCGTTTGCGTCCTTTTCCAAAGGGTCTCAAAGATGTGGTGCATTACGTTTGTTGCTTTATGCGGATATGGCTCAGGTATGTTCAAGCCAGAGGGTAGGAGTAGTTCCCTCTCCCCTCGCGGGAGAGGGTTAGGGTGGAAAAAAGTGCATGATCACTTAGGGAAAGGCCATTACCGAGCAGCTCGATGACACTCAAGTAGCCTTCATCCCCCTCTTCGAATTCCCCATGGACTTGCATCTAACCATTTAGGAGTCCGTCCTAGTCATTTGCTGGGTAACCGTCCAGTGGTAAATCCTGTCAAACTCAGGAAAGGAAAAGAGCGGCCCTCCAACCGACAAAAACATGGCGCCCCGTGAATGGTTACTTTACTGGAAACTCCGGCACAGATTGAAGCACATGCGCTTTTCCATTTTGGTCTTTGTATCTTATCTCCCAGGTAATGCCTTCATTTGGGTTCACGGGATTCCCTGTATCGGTTTGGACGGTAAAGCTATCCTGGCTTAACACTGTTTCACCTGCCGGGATGTTTTCCAAAGTCACCGTTTCATCAATCACCCTTGTATTCGCAGGCGTGGATGAATTCAAACAGAGTATCGCTCTTCCACGAAAAGCTTACCTTTTCATATTTGACAGGAAAAACATCATGGGCAGATGCAACGGATGCAAAAAGCAAAAATGCCATAAATGCCATGACAAAACTTAGTGTCTTCATAAGCGCCCTCCTTAAAATTGAGGGCAGGGCCAGGACGGCCCTTACCCTCTTCTTATGGCTAATTTATTATTAGTCGGGTGGGCAGAATTCGGGCACGTTTTCAACGACATGGTGAACTCCTGCCGTATCATCGTATTCCACCCTCCATTCTATCCCTTCATTTGGATTCTGCGGATTGGTCATGTCCACTTCAAGCTCGAAGAAATCCAGACTCCAGGCACCGCTTCCTGCCGGTATATCTCCTAACGTTACATTACCATCAACAATGGTCACATTTACAGGGGCATAGGTGATAGTGGCAGTTACGTTATAAGCATTGCCTGCTCCTGAATTGACAAAGTGGACATCTGTTGCAGACCTGAAAACCGACGGGTAGGGATCCCATTCCCAGCCAAAAGGTGGTATGGCAATAGTGTCAAAGCGATAATCCTGCGGACACAGGAAGTGGGGTCCTGTTACATAGATTCCGGGGTCGCTGGAGGGGTCGTCCTCATCGTCTATCACGGTCGTTGGAGGGATCTGGTCACCGTCAATGGTAACATAGTTGTAAAGCGTGGTATCTGGAACAGCATTCTGGTTCACTGTAACCTCTAAATCGATGACCGGTCCTACCTGTCCCGCCGGAATTGTCCCGATATCCCATGAGACCGTGTGCGTGCTAAGGTCATACACTCCACCATGTGTGGCAGACACGAAATCAAGTTGTACTGGCAGGGTGTCAAGGATCGTCACATTTTCTACATCCATAGTGAGATTTGCCAAGTTATCGCAGGTAATCTCGTAGGTGAAATTATCTCCTACGGCAATTACTGAACCTTGTATGATATCATTTTTAGCAAGGTGGAGCGGATTGTAGCTGACATTCGCGATAGCGATTCCAGCCGGGTTTCCAATTTGGGGAGTATCCTGGACCAAACTCCATGGGCTTGAGTTGCAATCCCATACTTGTATGTCATCAGCGGAAGAGGATGTCCCACGGGTCATATAAACATAACCGGTGGTTTCATCAACGGCGACCCCTATCCCGCCAACTCCCAAGTTTACTGTAGTTTCTGCCCCTGCGCCCACGTCATATTTGCTCAGGAGAGATGACCCATACCACGCTCCAACGGTGTAAACAAGGTTTCGGCTCATGTCAACTGCAACGTCAACAGGTCTGTGGCTGAGTTGGCGAGACAAAGTTGGAATTTCCACGATATCGTTCCAGCTCGAGACAGCGACATTATACGCCCGTACCATCGAGTTACCAGTATCCGTAACCCAAAGTATATCTCTGGTATCATCAAAGGCAAGACTAAAACCGTACGACATGCCAGGCAGGTCTATCACAGCATCCTGTGTCAACGTCTGGGTAACAGGGTCCCAACTGTAAATATAAAGGTCATTAGTTTCCCTTCCGAGTACGTAAACGATATCATCTGCATCGTCCACATCAACCCCGGCAAGATCCGAGGGGCCACTTGAAACCCCGAGGTAGGTGAGACTTACCGGATCTACTATTTCAACCCCGCCACTAAACTCGCTGGTGATAAACATAATGGGGTTGCCTGTTGAAGTTATTGCATCGATCCCAATTCCCGCGGGATCGGTCGAATGCTGCAAGCTGTAGGTCGCCTGTTTAGTTACTGTACCGTCAGGATTTATGGCCCACGCGTCAAACTGGCTGGTGTGGTGATTTGCCGATAGATACACCGATTTAGCCGCAGCAGTTCCTGCCATAGCGACGGCAAGGACGCATAATGTCGCGGCAAAAACTGTAAGAAATCTCTTCGTGTTGTAATTTGTCATTTTTCTCCTCCTTTTCCTTCTCATTTTTGTTAATCACCCTCGCTTTCCCCTTCGGGATTGTCTCTGCCGTCCCGTGAGGTCAGTTACGGACCATTGAGCATCCTCCTCTTCAATTAATCACCTCCTTTCACTTATAAATCCAAGTAATTAGAAATCCGCCACCGCTTATCTACTCAAGTTTCGCACCCATAAGAATGCATAAATATCAAGGACTTTTACGAAAAATGGGGTCAATATTTTTGACGAACATTTGTTAAAAATGAAAAACAGACCCCGTGTCAATTAAGGCTTTGCTAATATTGCTCCTGTACTGATTTTGTCATAGCAATTGTCTATCCACTCGAAATTATACAATATACTGCTATAATTAGGGGGTGCGAAACTTGAGTTATCTACTTCTACTCGGAACTCTGACAAAGATTGAGGGACATGCACTTTTCCGTAGCCGTCTTTGTATCTTATCTCCAAGATGATACCACCCCCTCGCAGATCCACGGAATTTCCTGTAGATAGTCATAAATAGTAAAGTTTTCTTCGGTTATCAGTGTATGGCCTCAGGGCCACGTCATTTAAGCTGATAACCTCCTGAATTCACAAGAATTGCTTACTTATTCAATTTTCAATAAATTCGAAGCACGAAGCTCGAAATCCGAAACAAATACGAACGACCAAAATTCAAAATTTCAAACATGGTGGAGCGCCATAGATATTGCATAAGTGCCTGGCATGTTTTGGTCATTTGATATTCGAAATTAGATGTTGTTTCGAATTTCGATATTCGTATTTCGGATTTTGAGGTCCCCACAAACTCTAAAGATTAGCACTTTAGCACTGACTTTGATGTTTCCCTGTTGTATGGCCTGTTAACGCGTTACCTTTTTTTGTTAAAGTAATAATGCACTTGTGCCGATATATAAAAAAGGCAGGGGCCAATACAGCGCATTTTGAGTTCCTGACCTGGGGCTGGTTGACATCAGCTTGAGGGAGCCGTCAACCAGCCCTGCCTTTTTTTGACGAAAAATAGTTTCTTAGGGCTCGGTCAAAAATATGGTGAAGTTGGGATGCAAAAATGCCAAGTTATTTTTGACCGAGCCCTTAACCCGGATTACGCCAGGCACGCTGAGATAAGATCATGGCAAAAAATCTTGCTATTTTCTTATCTCTATCGTTTACCGCTACTTGCGGATCCGAAAATCAAGACAAAAAAAGCCCTCTAAAGAGCATACTTGTCCGCTCTTTCGAAGGCTTCCGCTACTTAAAGGAGAAAAGGTTATCATGAATTCTTCTCCGGCCTAAATTGTCAAATAAATAAAAGACTATTCGTGGATTAGTGTGAAAAATTTAATTTTGCATAGTTTGTCATTTTTTAGCTACTATAAACATCCCCCCCGCCCGCCTTGCAAGCAAGAGCGTTGCGGGCAGGCCTAACCCCCTTCAAAGGGAGAATATAAAGGAATTTTTCCGATTTATTCCCCCTTTGAAGGGGGCAAGAGGGGTGTAATAATTGCTGATTTCACACAACTCCACGATGAGCCATAAATAATTGTACTTATTGAGAACTTACAATAAGACACAGCTATATTTGAACTGCAACAGCGCTCGCATTCCCCGCAGCAAGTTGCGGGGAATGCGAGCGAATCAAAAAAAAAATTGACAGAATTCCTTACAGTCGAAGATTCCCTGCAACTTGTCGGAGCGAAGCGTAGATCCCGTCTCACGGGGCTGCAGGGTTCTTCAAATCACCTACCAAGCCCATAGGACGTGGTTTGATGAAGACCCCTCGAAGGGGTCTAAAAGCATCGCGATTCCTGCGGATTACAATCCAATATCAAGCATGCAGCCGTCAAGCTAAAAAACTATGAACTCATTCGATGTTCGATGTTCAAAAAAACGCTTTACTCTGCCGTTCAATATTCTCGCCGGAACGGTCAAACCCTTAGGGTCGCTCGGGCGGAGCCCGAGGTTTAATTAAAAATAATTATATTTCTGTACTTTTTTGGCTAACTGCGTCTGTTTTAGAATTTCCCCTGCCTTTCAGCTTACTCAGTTTACGTACAGGGAGGACAAAGTCCAAAAAAGGGTTGCAGTTGTGCAATAGGAGCCTGCGCATATTGCCCATAGACATTTAGCTCAATCTCTTCTGTCCTGATTTCGGGTTTTACATAGGTCTCTTTTTCAATTCTTTTCATTATTACTACCTCCTAACATTCATATATTTCAAGCCTATATTTCAAACTGACGGGCAGGGGAAAGCGAAAAATTTTCGTGACAATATGCCCTCCATCTCGCCTGCTCACAGGCGATAGGCGAAGGCGCCAGCAAATCTCCGGTCTCAAGATAAGTCGTACCGGGGCACCTTGTACAAAAGCCGGCGAGTTTACATTCAAAGCAAATCTTGAGATCAGAGTCTGTCATGGATCTGATCTCGCTCAGTATACTATTATTCTCAGGATACCAGATCTCTCTAAACGTGTTTTCTTTAAGATTACCAAGCCTTATAGGCATGAGGATACACGGCTGTATATCCCCGCATGGAGAGATGGACGCGACTGCCTTTCCAGCCTTACAGACAAGGCTCCTATACTCAGCCATATCTTTCACTTGACAATCTGATGATTCATCCTGGCCAAGGTATTTCAACCTGTCTTCCCAGGATATCTGATATCCCTGCGCATCATTTCTTCCATCCATCCTGGGTATAATTTCAGCCCCACTCTTGACATGTACCCCGAGTCCTTGGCATAGAGACTTAATCTCTTGGTATTCCATTACATTCTTCTTCATAAGGGTAGTCTTTATTGTCACCATAACGCCCTGGCCTGAAAGCTCCTTTATAGCACTGACCGCTTTGTTAAATGAACCAGGTGTTTTTGTGATAAAATCATGCGTTTCAGCCCTGGCACCCAAAAGGCTGATTTCTATGCCCAGGGGCGCTATTTTTCTGAGTTCGTTTATCTCTTTATCTGTGATAAGCGTCCCGTTTGTCAGCAGGATAAGGGAAAAACCTTTTTCTTTCGCATACCAGGCAATGTCCAAGAAATCCTTTCTCGTAAAGATTTCCCCTCCGGTGAAGCAGAGATAGAAGGTGCGCATTTCAACCAATTGGTCAAGGATAGATGTAACCTCCTTAAAGGTAAGCTCTTTCTCTTTGTTATGTGCTATATAACAGTGCCTGCACGAAAGATTGCAGCGATAAGTAAGCTCAAATTGCACGTAAAAGGGGATACATTTTTCAACACACTTGTTTTCCAGTATTTTTTCGATGCTGATTACCATCTTCACTAAAGTCTTTCTGTAATGGTAAGCATTTTCATGTCTGATAGTTCATGGATAAAATCCAGACAATCGTTTCTGGCTGTTTCTTCATCTATATCAAATCTCTTCAGAATCTTAGCAATGATACCTTCAATGGATATGCTGCCATCAGCGCAATCCCAGATAAGGGTG
>JAFDAE010000246.1 GCA_019314005.1 Deltaproteobacteria bacterium
TACTCGCTTACTGATCAAATTCGCCGGTCTTCAAGATCTATTGGAGCTAACGTCGCCGAAGCTTGGCATAAACGCCGATATCAAGCACATTTTGTGAGTAAACTGACCGATTCGGATGCTGAGCAAGCCGAAACGCAACACTGGCTCGATAGCGCTATGGAATGTGGATATATATCCCATGAAAAACATAATACTCTTCTGGAAAAATGTATGAAAATAGGACGCATGCTCGGCAGTATGGTCACTAGACCAGAATCCTTCTGCAGGCAATATTCAAAGTGAATCCGTTGTCTGTCATCCGTCATCTGTCGTCATTCATCGATCATTATAATATTTTGTGTCATGGTGCCTTTGTGGCAAAACCAAAATAAAAAGTAAAAGGTAGAAAAATGGGAAAGACACACGAAGCCCTTGAACGGGCGGAAAAAGAGTTTCAGGAGAATTTATCAGAAACACCGGATGATTCTCATAAGGCGGTAGTTGTCAAAAGACCTGGCAAGTTTCCAATGCAAACACCGTCGGATCGTTTTCAGGAAGTCAAGACAAAATTGGTTACCTCCTTTCCTTTAGGATCAGTCAAGACGATCCTGATCACCAGCCCCGCTCATGGAGACGGGTCCACAACCACGGCAGTCAGTTTTGCCAAAACCATGGCGCATTTTTGCCGGCTCAATGTACTTCTGATTGATGCAAATCTCAGGTCCCCAAGACTCCATGAAGTTTTCAACGTCGAGTACAATCAGGGATTGGGCGATCTTCTGACCAAAGAAGAAGAAAAAGAAAATTCCCTGTTTAAAAAAGTGGGTCATGGAAACCTTTATCTGATTACTTGCGGCAAGAAAAACTCAGGACCCCTGGCCATTTTTGAATCGGGTCGCTTTGACAAGACCCTTAAACAGATGCGCGAAAAATTCGACTATGTGATTTTAGACGCACCGCCTGTGAGCGGTTATGCCGAGACTAAAGTCATGGGCAAAAAAGTGGACGGCGTAATCCTTGTGATTGAATCTGGAAAGACCCGGAAGCAGGTGGCGATCAAAGCAAAACAGGAACTTAAAGACGCCGGCGCAAAAGTCCTGGGCGTGATTCTCAACCGAAGAAAGTATTATATTCCAGAGTTTATTTACAAACGGCTTTAAAATAAAGGCATGACGATGGAAGATGGAAGAGGGAAGAAGGACGAAAATAGGACAAACAAGATCAGAACTGTGAGAGATTTGAAAGTATATCGCAAAGCCTTCGATAACGCCATGGAAATTTTTGAACTTACCAAGAAATTCCCTAAAGAGGAAACATATTCCTTGACTGATCAGATAAGGCGAGCATCGCGCTCAGTTTGTTCGAACTTATCAGAGGGTTGGCGAAAACGTCGGTACAAGGCAGTCTTCCTGAACAAGTTGACCGATTCCGGACAGGAAGCAGGTGAAACCCAAACATGGTTGGAATTTGCTTTTCATTGTAAATATATCGATGAAGAGACTTTCCAGAAACTCGATGATAGTTATGAACACATATTCGCAATGTTAAACGCGATGGAGAAGAAGGCCGATACGTTCTGTCGTCCATCATCCTAGCGAAGCGATCTTCCTTCTTCCATCGGTATCGCCCAGTAAGGAGAAAATCATGAAAAACAAAAGAACAATTCAGATTCTTGCGATGATTACGTTAATATTCGCCGGGCTTTCCGCCTGCGCCTCCCAGCAGTCAAATATTACTCCTGAGGCGGCCGCTTTAACAGCATCCCCCTCCATCCAACCCGCTCCCTATCTGATTCAACCGGGCGATCAGTTGGATATCAAGTTTTTTTACAACCCGGAAATCAATGAGACCGTCACCGTACGGCCGGATGGGAAGATATCACTTCAACTGGTGGATGAGGTTCAGGCAGCAGGTCTCAAACCGTCACAACTCGATGATGAACTGACGAAAAAGTACTCCCAGGAACTCAAAAAGCCCATGATTACGGTGATTGTTAGATCCTTTGGGGGGCAACGAATTTTTGTTGGCGGTGAAGTGAACAGGCAGGGGCTTATTACCATTGCAGGCAATATGACACCCCTTCAAGCGGTTCTCAAGGCCGGAGGATTCAAGGAGACCTCCAACCCGGAAAGTGCTATCATTATCCGAAAAGGAACAGACAATCGGCCGGTTCCCATTGCCATGAATCTTACGGATGTTATGCAGGGAAAAAGCGGCAATGCTGATTTTTTGCTTCAGGCAGACGATATTGTTTATGTGCCTAAGTCCGCTATTGCAAAAGCCAACAAATTCGTCAATCAGTATATTGAAGATCTTTTGCTGTTCAGAGGTGTGAGCCTTGGATTTAGTTATGAAGTCCATGGGGATAATGATTAGCAAGGTTTGGTTCCCGTTAATTTTTCTTAGACATGATCTACAGGATTCTCAGGATTTCTTTCTTTTTTCGCCAAAGGCGAATTGCTTTTCATCAGATTCTTCCGGAATATGGTGAAGCAACACAAACATCCAATCAATCCTGCCCAAAATATAACTCTCTGAGATCTCTGCTTGCCCCGCCTGCCCAGTTAAATCTGATTTTGCTTTTATTTAACCGGGGTAGGTCCGGAAGATCGTACTGGGGTAAACTCAAGCGGAGCGGGCGAGAAATAAAGTTAAAACACAAAATAAGCTAATTGAGTATTAACTATGGGGTTTTTCAATCTATGCTCTTTATAATGATAAATAATATTAAGGTATTAAAAGGATTATGGAGTTGTAAGGCAAAAAGAGGAGTTATTTTTTTACCGAAAGGTGTCTTTGGAAAACACCCAATTCATTGCTGTAGTTAACAATAATCTCTTCTATAAAAATATTTGACAACATTTATTTTATGAGGATGCGCCGATGTTTTTACGAAAGTTTATTAAATCTATTAATCCATATGCCAATTCCATGCAAAAAAAGGCTTTGGGGGATATATGCTCTGAAGAAGATTTTCGTAGAATTCTCGAATTGGAACGAGAACGTGTTGAACGCAACCGCCATATATTTTCTCTTCTTGTATTAGATACAAAGGTAATCAATGGGAACAACGACGCGATCGGAAACACGACTAAAAAGATAATTTGTCGTATGCGCAAGATTGACCAAATAGGTTGGTACGATAGTGAGCGCATTGGTATCCTTCTGCCTTATACTCCTTTCCAAGGAGCCTGTGAACTGGCGGAAAGCATTTGTAACTCATTAGGTGTTCCAATGCTTGAATCAGCATGTAAGGTATACGTCTATCCCACTGAGTGAGTGGTAGACAAGAAATATAGAAAAAGACGCTTTTATTGGAGTAAATAATTATGTCACTTAAAAGTTCTTCATTAGAGAGAAATATTATTACCAATCCTTCCGAAGGTATGTTGCAACCAGTCAAAGCAAGTAGTTCAAAATCTACTAAATCGCCGCTGCCACTTGAACCATTCTTCACCCGAAAAATCCCTGTTTGGAAACGTACTACCGATATAATAGGGTCAATAATGGGATTGTTGCTCTTCTCACCTTTGATATTGGCAATTGCAATTGCGATAAAGCTGACCTCGAAAGGACCGATATTTTTCGCCCAAGAGCGTACAGGTCAGAATTTAGATAGATTCGAAATGTATAAGTTTCGGACGATGATAGACGGGGCAGATAAACAACTTGACAAGATACGTGATTTAAACCAGATGTCAGGACCACTCATTAAGATGGAAAAAGATCCACGGCTTACTCCGATCGGTGGACTACTACGTAAAACAAGTTTGGACGAACTACCACAGTTGATTAATACCTGAATTTTGCACGTAAATCGCCTCTGTGAACTATGTACGGCAGCTTTTAGTTATACCGCCATAATATGTATCACTGAACCGGTCAACAAATACTTCCAAAAGTACTACTT
>JAFDAE010000247.1 GCA_019314005.1 Deltaproteobacteria bacterium
TGAACCTCGTAAAAATCTTTTAGCGGACAATATCCATTGTTTGGCTTGTCATGTAATATCTTTCTGTAGAGTTCTTCTTGATGGAATGGGTTTCTTGAAAGGAGATTGAGATCTTTTGAATACTCAGCAATAAATTCTTCCAGGCTCCTTGCGGTAGATTTTGCAATCGTCAACAATTGCTGTTGTGTTTGGGAAACAAGGGTTGCTTCAAAATTCTTTTGAAATAAGTAGGCCGGGTATATAGTGGTGATGATGACCACCAAAGCGGCTATGCCGGCTATTAGCATGCTCGTGGATAGTTCTTTTTTCATAAATTTTTATCCAAAACCCCCCGTACCTTCTTTAGCATCTCTTTCAACTGATATGGTTTGCCGATATAGTCTTTAGCGCCGGAGTCCAGAAGTTCTTTAACCCTTCCGGTGGCGGCATAACCGGTGGCGATTACAATCCTTATGTCCGGGTCAATATTGAAAAGTTCCCTTACACACTTATGTCCACCCATTCCCGGCATGCCTATATCCAGGATTACCAGATCAATTCGATCTTTTTGCGCTTTGTATAGCTCAATCGCCTTTTCCCCTGTCTCAGCGGGGATGATGGTATAGCCATACTCCTTCAACATATCTTGCCCGAGGTTGAGCAATATCTCATCATCATCTACCATGAGGATAGTTTCACTCCCCCCAACAATCTCTTCTTCCTCTCTGCTCTCTGCTCTTTGCTCTCTGCTCTCTGCTTCCAACACCGGAAAATAGATCCTAAAGGTGGCGCCTTGGCCCGGTTCGCTGTAACATATAATATGGCCCCCGTGATTTTTTACAATACCATAGACCATGGAGAGGCCCAATCCGGTACCCTTACCCCTTTCCTTGGTGGTAAAGAATGGTTCAAAGATATGTTTCACGGTCTCTTGGTCCATGCCGAAGCCGGTATCTGAAACGCTCAACAGTGCATAGTTGCCAGGTCTGATCTTAAATGCCTTACAGTATTGTTCGTCAAGCGTAACATTTTCTGTTTCAAAGATCAGTTTGCCGCCATCAAACATGGCATCCTTGGCGTTGACCCCCAGATTCATCATTATCTGTTCAAGTTGTGACGGGTCTGCATTAATTATTTTTAGGTCGTCGGCAAGGGTTGTTTCTATACTGATCATCTTAGGAATGGTTCTTTGAAGTAATTTAGAGACCTGTGCAACCTCATGATTAAGATCGACCGGCCTTAGCTTGCTTTCTACCTTACGGCTGAATGTCAGAAGCTGTGTGGTGAGTTCAGCGGCCCTTTGAGTTGAGCGCCCAATTGCTCCCAGCATATTGTAGTCACGGTCGTTTGTATTTTTTTTCAACATCAGGAGCTGGGCATAGCCGGAGATAGCCTGAAGAATGTTGTTAAGGTCATGGGCGATGCCGCCTGCAAGTGTTCCAACGGCCTCCATCTTCTGGGCTTGAAGGAGTTGGGCTTCAAGTTTTTTGCGCTCTCTTATGTCTAAGAAAGTCTCCAAAAGACATGTCTCCCCTTTTATCTTAATTGGCACTACACTCTTTAGAACAGGTGTCCTGTCACCGGTTGCATGGAGGGCCATTCGTTCGGAATTGTTAATATCTTCTCCCAGATCAAAAATAGGGCACTTGTGCTCCCCTTCTGGGCATATAAATTCGTGACAGGTTTTTCCTATCACATCGTCTTTTTTGCGGCCTATAATGTCGAGCGCCGCACGATTCATGTCTACAATCCTTTTTTTACTGTTTACCAGCATAATGCCAAAAGGCGTGTTTTCAAGCAGCGTCTCGGAGAACTCTTTTGCTTCCCGCAATGCCTCTTCATTCCGCCTTCGCTCTATTTGTAATGTCTGTTTCTCCAGGGCCCTCGCAATAATTGCCAGCAGGTATTCCATGTCAAGAGGTTTGGTCACATAGCTGAAGGCCGCGTCATGCATTGCCTGAACCGCCGTATCGATCGAGGCGTGACCGGTGATGATTACAGCCTCGGTATCCGGCGACAATTCCTTAATCTTTTCCAGGACATCGAGACCAGGCATGTCAGGTAGCTTCAGATCAATCAGGGTCAGGTTAAAGAACTCGTCCTGAATAACCTTAATGGCGTCCTGGCCAGTGCCGACGGAAGAGGGGAGGTAGCCTTTTTCTTTCAGGATATAGCTCAGGGTTCGACATGTTCCCGGATCGTCATCGATGATTAGAATTTTTTGTGCGCCCATTGAGGTTCTCCAATTGGTGACAATTAACGCGTCAATATCTCCTGTAACCTTTTCCTCTCTATCTCTTTCAATAATCTCAGAAGCTCGTCTATATCTAGCGGCTTGTAAAGGCAGGTGTAAGCGCTCCTTTGGAGAGATTCTGCAACCAATCCCGCCATCTCCTTCCGGTAAGCTGTTATGAGCGCTACGAGTGCGTTGGGGTTAACTTTCTTTATGGCGATTAAGGCATCCAGGCCGGTTGTTCCTTTTAGCTTCATGTCCAGGAATATGATGCCGTATTTGGCTTCTAATACAAGGTTGATGGCTTCATCGACTTCGGTGGTAAAGGTGGTGTTATAACCCTTTTCATTAAGTAGGCTTTGAAGCGACTTGCAAAAATCGACATCATCGTCCAAGATCAATATCGGTTTTTTATTGGTAAGTTCCTGGATAGAGACGATTAAATTATCCAGGTCCAAGGGCTTGGGAAAAACAGCCAGCGCTCCCTCTTTCTTTGCCTGATCGACCAGATCGGGCACGGCATAGGCGGTCATCATCAGTGTGGTGGTTTGAGAAGATAATTTTTTGACCTCGTTCAAGAGCTGTACGCCATTCATGCCCGGCATTTTGATGTCTGTTAAGACAATATCAAATGATTTTTCTTTAACCCGCTCTACAGCGCTAAAGCCGTCTTTGGCTGTTTCCACTTCATAGCCTTTTTCCGTGAGGATATAGTTTAAGGTTTGTGTCATCCCGTCGTCGTCATCAACTATCAGGATACTGACCGGGTTTGCTGGATTCTGTGTCATGTTCCATTCCTTATTAAAAATATTTAGCCGCAGACTATCGCAGACAAATAGCCGGCCGACTTGGCCGACTATTAATCGTCATGCCCTTTGGGCAAATTTATAACCATCCTATATGTAACATCATTAATCTTCATAGTTTCTTTCACGAAGTGAATATGCTTTTTTGTTCGGCCAAGTCGGCCGAACAAAATGTCTGCGTTTGTCTGCGTGGGTCTGCGGCTAATTCGCTTTTTGTCTATCCCTTCTCCAAAATCCCTCTTATTGTCCCGGACAGTTTTTTCACATCGAATGGCTTTTGGATAAATCCATCACAACCCCGTTCCAATATCTCAGTTGATCGCCCATCAATGCTGTAGCCGCTGCAAAGAAGGACTTTTATGTCTGGATTGACCTTTTTCAGCAGATCATAGACTTTGCCGCCGCCCATGTCAGGCATGATCACGTCCAGCATAACCAGGTCGATTTTATCTTTGTTGGCCTTATAGATATCCACTGCCTCTTGTCCGCTTTTGGCTTCGAGGACGGTGTAACCCAACGTGCTCAAGATCCTCGTGCCTACTTTTAATACAGGCGCTTCATCGTCTACCAAAAGTATTGTCTCTGTGCCCTTGATCACCTTATCAGCGATTTTTGCAGGTTTCGCAACTTCCTTTTCAGATACGGGAAAGGAGATCTTAAAGGTAGTCCCACGGCCTTTCTCAGACTCTACTTCAATATATCCTTTGTGGGCTTTGATGATGCCGTATACAGAAGCCAAGCCCAGACCGGTGCCCCGTCCCATCTTTCGGGTGGTAAAGAACGGGTCAAAGATCCGTTCCCGCGTCTCCTTATCCATGCCTACACCGGTATCTGTAACAGAGAGTAGCACCGGCATTTACATAGAGATTCATTAATACCTGCTCGATCTGTCCTGTGTCCGCTTCAATTGGAGGCAAGTCCTTCCGGAGCTTTCGATGGATGGCAATCTCTTTTTTTGTCCTGCCAAACGTTGTAGAGCTTTCTCGAACTACTGCATTTAAGTCAATCGGCTTTATTTCATATTTTCCACCCCTTGCAAAACCAAGAAGCTGTTTTGTAAGATTAGCGCCGGCTTTGACCCGATTCTCAATTTCCTTCACCATTTCATAATGGGGATTTGCAGGATCAAGGTCCATAGATATCAACTGTGCGTCACCCTGAATAACCGCCAATATGTTGTTAAAATCGTGGGCGATCCCTCCGGCCAGGGTGCCGATGGCCTCCATCTTTTGGGCCTTAAAGAGCTGAGCCTCTAATTGCTTGCGTTCCGTGATATCACGTGAAATTTCCAATACCGTCTTTGGTCGGCCACCCTCATAGCGTGTAGCCACGCTTGCCGTACACCAGAAGGTCATTTGACTCCCATTTGCCGCGACAACTTCCGGTTCGTAATGATGAGTTTTCCCGTCTTTGAAACACTTTGTTACGATGCACGGTTCGCAAACCTTGCTGCGCCCATGGTACGCGGCATAGCATTTTTTCCCAAGCAGGTCAGATCCGAATAAACTCTTTGCGATATCGTTGGCCCACACAATATTATGTTTCTCGTCCATCATGCTCATGTGATCTGTCACAGAACCGACAATTCCGGCGAGTTTGTCCTCACTCTCACGCAAAGCCTCTTCCGCCCGCTTGCGGTCTACTTGTAATTTCTGTCTCTCCAGAGCCCTGGCGACAATGGCCAGCAGATGATCCATATCGATAGGTTTGGTCACATAGCTGAAGGCCGCGTCATGCATTGCCTGAACCGCTGTCTTGAGCGAGGCGTGTCCAGTGATGATGATAGCCTCGGTATCCGGAGACAATTTATTGATCTCTTCCAGGACATCAAGGCCCGACATGTCAGGTAGCTTCAGATCTATCAGGGCCAGGTTGACGAATCCGTCCTGGACAGCCTTAACGGCATCTTTGCCATTGCTGAAGGAAGAGGGGAGGTACCCTTTTCCCTTCAGGATATAGGTCAGGGTCTCACAAGTCCCAGGGTCGTCATCGATAATGAGAATAGTGGGTGACTCTTGTATCGTGGCTTTGTTTTGATGCTGTGTCATCTTTTCTCATTCCTCATTAAAGATAATTAGCCGCAGACAGAAGAGATTGTGGAATTTAGGAATTTAGGAATTTAGGGATTCAGGAATTCCTTAATTCCACAATTCGGAATTCACAATTCTAAATCCCTGAATTCCTCAATCCAGTTCCCTGATCTTATATTTTGAACCGCAGAACCGCAGAACAAGGAACCGCAGAATATCGAAGTAATGAATATTGATTTATTTCTTTTAAAAAACTTCTGCTGTTCGACATTCCTTGTTCGATATTCGATATTCATCTGTTTCTTCATTTTTTTCAATCCCTAAACCTAACTACAAACCTACTCCCCTTCCCTTCCTCGCTCTCCACCAAAATACTCGCCCCGTTTGCCTCGGCCAGACTCTTTGAGACCGAAAGTCCCAGACCTATCCCTTTTGCCTTGGTGGTAAAGAGGGGTTCGAATATCTTTTCCATGTTCTCCTTGGGGATGCCACAGCCATCATCATCAAAGACGACCTCTGTGGCTCCGCCTGTTTCCCTTGTGGATATCTTGAGGGTCCCGCTTTCTCCCATTGCATGCACAGCGTTTTCGATCAGGTTCAAAAATATCTGGCCCACCTGGATGGGGTCGATAGAGACAGTGGCCATGTCTTCGGGAAAGTTTGAGCTTATTGTGATATTATCAGGTATTAGCGATTTGGATAAGGTTGCTGCGACTAATTGATTGATGTCGGTGTCCTGTCGCATGGGCTCCTTGATCCGCGCAAAATCCAAAAGGTCTGTAATGATCTTGTTCGCGGTATTGATTTCCCGGTTCATTATTCTAATGTTGTCTTTGACCGCTTCATCCTGAATAGTCTCCATCTTCATGTTGAGGAAGTAACAGGCATTCTTTATCACTCCCAGAGGATTGCGAAGCTCATGCCCCACACCGCTTGACAACTGTCCCAGTACGGCGAGCCTTTCTTTGCGGACCAGGGCTTCATGGGCCTCTTTGAGCTCCCGTGTTCTTTCTTCGACCTTTTGCTCTAAGTCGTTTCGTGCTTCTTCCAAAGCCTCGGCGTATCCCTTTAGCTTTTCTTCTGCCCGTTTGCGTTCGGTGATGTCTGAGAAAAGAGTAGCAAAGTTTCCTTTGGTAGGCGAAAATGCCGATATTTTAAAAGACTTGGCCAGCGGTTCAAAAGTCGTTTCAAAGGTAGTAGGCTCCCCGGAAGATGCCACTTTCGCGTAGATTTCCAAGTAAGGTGCTTCGCCCGTTCCGTAAAGCTCGGAGGCTTTGGCTCCTATGGCATCGTCTCTTTTTATACCTACAATGAATTTGAAAGCGGGATTGACGTCCAAGATCCTGTAATCCACCGGTTCGCCTGATTCGTCGTAGATAATTTCGTGAAGGGCTATCCCTTCGTTTGTTGAGGAGTACAGGGAGCGGTATCGCACCTCACTTTCCCTTAACGCCTCCTCCGCCCGCTTCTTGTCGACAAGCTTCCTGTTGAACGCGCCCGTTAGTTCGGCTACTTCTTGGCCTCCTCCGATGAATTCAAGCTCT
>JAFDAE010000588.1:0-972 GCA_019314005.1 Deltaproteobacteria bacterium
ATCAGAAGCTCCATCGCCTCGGTCGGCTGCATCTCGCTGAGGACTTTCCGCATGCGATAAACAAGCTTCAATTCCTGCGGGTCCAGGAGAAGTTCTTCTTTTCGCGTTCCGGAGCGGCCTATATCGATCGCCGGCCAGATGCGGCGGTCAAGGTGCAGTTCGCTGTTACCGGTGCCTTTGAACTCTTCGAATATAACCTCATCCATCCTGCTACCGGTGTCTATCAGTGCGTTAGCGATAATCGTCAGCGAACCACCTTCCTCAATGCTTCGAGCACCACCGAAAAATCGTTTGGGCGATTGAAGTGCGCTGGCGTCAACACCACCGGTAAGTATCTTTCCGGAATGGGGAGCTTCGGTGTTATACGCTCTCGCCAGACGGGTAATACTGTCCAACAGTATCACTACATCTTTACCATATTCGACCATTCGTCTGGATTTTGTGCTGACCATCTCGGCAATCTGGATATGTCGCGATGCCGGTTCGTCAAAGGGAGATGCGACTACTTCGGCGGTGGTATTACGCTCCATGTCGGTAACTTCTTCCGGGCGTTCGTCAATCAGCAGGATAATCACATATGCATCGGGATGATTGTGCGTGATAGCATTTGCCATTTTCTGTAGCAGGACGGTCTTTCCAGTTCGCGGGGGCGCGACGATAAGCATGCGCTGACCGAAACCGATAGGCGTAACCAAATTAACTACACGCATATTGATTTCTTCCGGGGTATTCTCCAGGAAAAGCCGACGATCCGGATGCATGGGAGTGAGATCTTCGAAGTTGACCTTTTCGGTCAGGGCGTTGGGGTCTTCGTAATTAACCGCTTCAACACGCAACAGGGCGAAATATTTTTCCGACTCTTTTGGAGGACGAATCTGTCCGGCGACGATATTTCCTTGCAGCAAGCCGAAACGACGAACCTGGCTGGGTGAAACATAAATATCATCAGGACTCGGTAGATAGTTGTAATCG
>JAFDAE010000588.1:995-2089 GCA_019314005.1 Deltaproteobacteria bacterium
TCGGGTAATATCTCCAGTACGCCCTCACCGTACATCAGACCGTTTTTTTGAATTCGGCTCTTGAGGATCTTGAAAACAAGCTCCTGCTTGCCCAACCCGGTATACTCTTCAACATCTTCGGACTTGGCGATCGTGTGCAACTCGGCGACAGACATCTTCTGCAAATCGGTGATGTGCAGGTCACCACGCTTGACACGTTCGTACTTGGCGTGCATTTCATCATCTAAATCGAGAGGTTCTTCCTCAGTATCAACGGAAGTTGTCTCGGGCTCTTCAGCTTCCGGGATGGACTCATCAGTTTCCGGAGCGGACTCTTCAGCTTCAGGGGCAGACTCTTCAGTTTCTTCAAGAACCTCCTCTACCTTAGGGTCATCATCATTTTTCTTTTGCTTCCTGGTTGTTTTTTTAGTCGTTTTTTTTACTTTCTTCGCCATGGCTTATTATCAGCCTCCAATTAGTTAAACCAACGCAAACCTGCAGATCTGGCTTTTCAAAGCAGGTTACTTAAATACCCTAACAACATTTTTAAACCGTTTTAAATCTCGAACGCCCCTATCCTCAAGTGGGAATTTGAAGCAAACGCACCGCAGTGCAGATTACTTCAGCGGGATGAAAAACCAATCGGTCCAGATTGTGCTTTCGCCTGTAGGAACAACGAACAAAAAATCTCTCGGATCAATCGCCAGCGTGAACTATCTGATAGAAAAGCCGACAAACCTGCTCGTACAGGTGGGAAATACTGGAACTGTTATCGACAATATAATGGCATAAAGCCCGCTTTTTGTCCAGAGAAATTTGAAATTTTTCTCTGTTCATCCAATTATTTTTATCCCATCCGCGTGTGGAGGAAACTCGCTGCTCTCGCAGCTCCCGCGTGGCATCAACAAAAACAACGTGCGTACACAAATCCTCACACCCCGCCTCAAAAAGCACTGCCGCATCAACGACAGCTCCTTTGACATTGTCATCATTCTGCGCTCGCGTTATTTGTTGGACCATATGTCCGCGAATACGCGGGTGCAATATGCTGTTAAGCGCTTCAAGCTCATCGCAATCACCAAAGACAATCTCGCCCAACATCTGACGATTCACAT
>JAFDAE010000248.1 GCA_019314005.1 Deltaproteobacteria bacterium
TTCAGCCGCTAGCCGGACAGCTCCGTCTTGAGTTTTATCTGCCAATGTAGCGAAGCTTGCACCTGAAAGCATGCCAAATGCCGCTTTGCGGACGCGCCGGTCTTCATCATGTACAGCTATCTCTACCAGCAGAGTCTGATCTGTCAACTTTCCAATTACCGCCTCCCGGTTATCTGCGTCCTTACACTCCAGCGCCAATTTGGACAGCCTTGCCTGATCTGTTAGCTTTTCAAGAATATCCTTGTCGACCTTCAAGTCACTTTCCAGAAGTACTTCAAGGAGCAAATCCGGATCTGAAATAACATGAACTGCCGCCTCGCGAACACCCCGGTTTTCATCTTGTACGGCGACAGCTATCTTTGCCAGCACACTCTGATCTGTTAATTTTTTGACTGCGGCTATCCGGATAAAGCCCGCCTCGTCCTCTGTAGCCACCTTTGCCAGCACGCTCTGGTCTGTTACTTTTTCAACTGCCGCCCCGCGGATAACGCTGTCCTCATCCTCTATAGCCAGCTTTGCCAGCATACTCTGGTCCGTTAGTCTCTCGACTATGGCCTTTCGTTTCTTGACCGCTCCCTCGCGAACCCAGCGGTCCTCATCTTCCGTAGCTATCCTTGCCAGTAAAGTCTGGTCTGTCAGTCCTGAAACTGCAATAGACCGGATACTCGAGTCCCCATCTTCCGTGGCCAACTTTGCCAGCGTGGTCTGATCTTTCAGTCCCGCAACCGCCCACCAGCGGACATCAGAGTGCTTACTCTCTGTTGCTAACCTTGCCAATATCGCCTGGTCTGTTATTCTCCTAACTGCCACCACACGTACAGAATCGACGCTTCCTTTCCAGGTAGTTTCTATCCCCATCACCATTGCCTTATAAACTGGCGCCTTGCTGTCATCTGCGTCTTTGCCTTCTGTGGCTACTTTCGCCAACAACTGCTGGTCCGTTATTTTTTCAGCGGCCGCCTTGCGAATATGATCTTCTTCACTCTCTATGGCTACCTTTGCCAGCATTGACTGATCTGTGAGTTTTTCAAAGGCTACGTCACGGACGTCTTCATTCTTCATCTCTAACGCGAATTTTGCGAGCACAGCCTGATCCACAATTCTCTCAACCGCCGCCTTGCAAACACTATTTTCCTTGCCATCCTCAGCTACCTTTTCCAGCAGTGCTTGATCTGTCAACTTTTCAACCGCTGCCTCGCGCGTCTCCGAATTCCAAGAGTGACTCTCTATAGCCACCTTCGCCAGCATTGCCTGATCTGTCAATCTTCCGACCGCTCCCTCGCGAACCCGGCGGTCCTCATCCCCCATGGCTATCTTTGCCAGTACAACTTGATCTGTCAGATTCTCAACTGCGGCCATCCGGACAAAGCTGTCCTCGTCCTCTGTAGCTATCTTTGCCAGCAGATTCCCATCGGTTAGATTCGTAACTGCTGACTTGCGGATAGCCCTGTTCTCATCCTCCGTCGCCAGCTTTGCCAGCACAACCTGATCTGTGAGTTTCTCAACGGCAGCATACCGGATGTCCTTGTCCTCACTCTCAACGGCAAACTTTGCCAGAATTGACTGGTCTGTCAGTTTATTGATGGCCGCCTTGCGAACATTATTTTTCTCACTCTCTATAACAACCTTTTCCAGCATTGTTTGATCTGTCAGTTTTTTGATGGCGGCCTCGCTGGTATTCTGATCCCAGCCGCGACTCTCTATAGCCACTTTTGCCAGCATCGCCTGATCTGTCAGTTTGCCGACGGCAGCGTTGCGGATATACTCATCCTCATCCCCCACGATATACTCGTTCGACCCTATGGCTATCTTTGCCAGTACCACTTGAGCTGTCACTCTCGCAAGTGCTGCTTCGCGGATGGTCCGGTCCTCATCCCCTATGGCTATCTTTGCCAGCACCATTTGATCTGTTACTCTCGCAAGTGCTGCTTCGCGGATGGTCCGGTCCTCATCCTCCAATGCGACCCGGGCCAGCACAACCTGATCTGTTGTGTTGCGGACAGCCGCTATTCTTATATCTGGATCTGCACTATACAAACCGGAACTTGCACAACCGCCGATCACTACAGAAACTGCAATCAACATCAACCGAGTTAGGTCAACTGGCCGGAAGCTTGATTTTATAACCATAAGCCGGGATTTCCCAAATTCACTTCGCGAAAATGCTAATACAAACTCCAAGCCCCATAATATCAAAATCTCATCGAGATTACAGCAATTCTCTGGCCACCCCAGTGATGTGCTTTGCGCTTGACTGTCGAGACAACTGCGGTACACTTCCAGGTGATGTTACGAAAGTTAAGTTGATGATTCTCGCCAATGTTGTACTTATCAAGGAGCAGACGAATGAGATCACTGTTTTTGGCATCCGTATTTATCACAGCAACGTTATTCAGTGGTCGAGTGGCAGCTCAATCGCCGACGGCAGAAGATCTCCACAAAGACCTTCTCGCACAAAAAGAAGAAATAGAAAAGCTTAAGACGGAATATGAGGCGCTCAAAAAGAGTCAGTCCCAAATGAAGGAGGGAACATCCGCTGCGGAAAAGCAAGCGGAGAAGACCAGGAATGACCTTGAGAAAGTGCGTGCCCAACTCGAAGACAAGCTGACTCCGAAGACCGGTTGGTTTGGAAAACTTGAGGCATTGTACTTCTTCGATGGAGAGGCCGCAGTCGATCCGGCATTCGGCGAGTTGGGTAGTGCGCCGGGACCGTCACCTTCTTCGAATAGCATTTCAAGCGACGCGCCGACCGTTGACGGTAAAGGGTTGCGACTTTCGGCCGGGAAATTCCTCGCCGACCGATGGTTTTACGGCGCCGGCTTCGAAACCCACCTGATCACCGGCGGCGAATCAAAGGGGCAGGTTTCGACCGACGCCGACAATGTGCACGCGAATCTTGTCAATCGGAACCTCGCCGACAATAACACTCTCAACGGAAGTTTTGACGACGGAGTCGTCGATTATGCCAGAGATCGGATCGACCTTGACGACTATTGTGTTGATTTGGTCGTAGGCAGAAGAATGTATTTCAGGGAGGGGTTTTCCGGTTTCTGGAAGGCCGGGCTCCGCGGCGCCTACTCCGAGATGGATCGCGATGTGGATTATGTGAATTTTGAAACATCGCCTTCGGATAACACAGACTGGGCCAGAATCGACTTCGACAGCGAAATGTACGGCGCCGGGCCGTTGATCGGTGCGGGTGCTTCGCTGGACCTGGGCAAAGGGTATGTCCTCTCGGGCGAGGCTTCCGTCGCCGCGGTATACTCCCAATTCGACCTGGAGCGTGACGAAGTCAATTACAACCAAACCCTGAATCGAAGGGCATACATGGATATAAAAACGGATACCTCCGCCCTCGTGCCTATGCTGGGCCTGTCGGTCGAAGTATCCAAAGCCTGGAAGGATAACCTGAGCTTCGCTCTCGGCTACAGCCTCTCGGCATGGAAAGACGGCTCGCGACAGATCAACATTCACGGCTGGGACGACATTGATGAAGACACTTCGCCGTATACTATCGACAGCGAGGACATTATTCTGCACGGGCTATATCTAAGCGCATGCTATAGATTCTGACAAAACCTGACCGCGCTGTCGCGGTTGCGCGCCGGGCCGGCGCAGAACATAAACTCGAGAATGGATCGGCAGAAGCACTATGGTCAGCTTCGGAGAAAGAATATGAATAGACGAGAATTCAACAGTTTCGCGGGAACCGTGGCGGCCGGCGCAGCTCTCGGCGGTCTTACCTGGGCGGCCGGCTCATCCGAGCAGGGCAAGAGACCGAACATTCTGCTGATTATTACGGACCAGCAACATGCGGGTATGATGAGTTGTGCCGGCAACAAATGGTTGAAGACTCC
>JAFDAE010000249.1 GCA_019314005.1 Deltaproteobacteria bacterium
AAAATAACATCCCAACAGAGAGCCGCAATTATGTGTCCAACAATCAAAAAGACTGCTCTCATCATCGGTTTGATTGTTGTTGCCATTGCTGCTGTGACCTGCGCAAGCAAAACCGGTGACCGTAACCAAGGAGAAAGTACAATGGTAGCAAAGGAAATCGAAGCAGTGCTCAGAGAACACACCAGGGAATTGATGTCCCTGCCAGGCGTGGTGGGCACGGCTCAAGGCCTCTGCGATAACAAACCCTGCATAAAAATATATGTGATCAAAAGAACCCCGGAGTTGGATGAAAAAATTCCCGATATCCTTGAAGGTTATCCGGTAATCATAGAAGAGACCGGGGAAATTCGCGCACTGCCGGAAAATCAATACTGATAAACAATACTGAAGTGTACCAAAAAATGCTGTTTAAAAGGCAGAGTCAAAGATGGCTCTGCCTTTTTTATTTAATGTCCGGATATTCGCTGCCAGAGAATCAAACACTTTCGGTCAAACCGGTACAACCCCCCTTTGTCACGCAACGGGCCGGATCTTACCCCGTCAGCTAGTATTCTTCTTTGAATCTCGATAATTATCCCACCTTGTAGCGACTTCGCTACAAGCAAATAGCAAAAAGCACCACAAAACATTTATATTTTTGGCTACATAGAAAAATCCAAAGATGTCGATCACGTAAAGGTAAAGCGGCTAACTGCAGACTTACTTTCCAAATATCCGTCTTTGAGTTTCCAAGTGGGTGGCAGAACCGGATCAAGTTGAAGGAATTTAAGTTACCGTGCGATGAGTTAGCAGGATTACCTTAAGTAACGATCATATTGCTTGACGTAGGGCCGTCAAAAACAGTCACTAACTCAAGTTTCGCACCCATAATGGGCGCTTAGTGCAAAAATTTTTTTATATAACAACATAAAACAAGGTACTGTCAAAAAACAGGAGGTAGGTTATGAAAAGAACAAAAGGAACAATAGGTTTTGTATTCTTCTTAGCGGTCATTTTTGCCGCCACCGGTCTCTTTGCCGACAAGGCCGGGGCCGAAGAAGGCGTGACCGGGACTAAAATTATTCTCGGCCAGTCAGCGGCATTTGACGGCCCAGCCCAAGCCCTGGGCAAGGGGATGAAAACAGGGATGCAAGTATACTTTGAAAAAATCAACAAGGCCGGAGGGATTAACGGGAAAAAGATTCAGCTTATTTCCTACAGTGATGGTTATGAGCCGGATAGGTGTATCAAAAACACACAGAAGCTTATCAATGAAGACAAGGTCTTTGCTCTGATAGGCTTTGTGGGGACACCTACAGCCAAGGTGGCTGTGCCGATTGCTGAAAAGAATAATGTCCCGTATATTGCCCCTTTTACGGGCGCAGAATTCTTAAGAAATCCTTTTAAGAAATATGTGGTAAATCTCAGGGGGTCCTATTACCAAGAAACCGAGGCCCTTGTTAAATATTTTGTGGATCAAAAAGGGCTAAAAAGGATATCGGTCTTTTATCAAAACGATGGCTATGGAAGGGCCGGGTTTTCCGGAGTAGAGATCGCCATAAAAAAGAGAAGTATGCAGCTTGTTTCCACAGGGACCTATGAGAGGAACACGCTGGCTGTAAAATCGGGGCTTGTCAGCATAAAAAAGGGGAAACCCGAGGCTGTCATCCTGGTCGGGGCCTATGCGCCTTGTGCGGAATTTATCAAATTGGCCAAAAAGATCGGAATGAAAAAGACCATCTTTGCCAACATATCTTTTGTCGGAACCAAGGCCCTTTTTAAGGCCCTCAAAGGGGCATACGACAACAACAGAGTATCACAGGTCGTGCCGTATCCCTGGGACACGTCGATCTCGCTGGTGGCAGAGTATCACAAGACCATGAAAGGGTCTGGAAAGGGAGAAGAAATAGGCTTTGTTTCATTGGAAGGATATATGGCTGCAAAATTATTCTGCCAGGTGCTTGCAAAAACGCATGGGGATATCACAAGACGAGGATTCATCGAAACTGTCAGTCGTATAGGAAGCTTTGATTTGGGCGGTATAACCCTTCGTTTTGGCTCCAACGATCACCAGGGAATGGATAAAGTATTTATGGTAAATTTTGATGGGGGAAAGATCAACCCCGCACATTAGGCGCCTACGGCATTCTTTTAAGGGCGCCTCTGTAAAGCTCAGTGGGCGCCCTTAAAATCGGAGGAACGAAAAAATGAAAGTTCTTAAAAAACTTGCAAACTTGACTATAAGAGCAAGGCTTTTTCTCTCTTTTGGTATCTTCGCGGCCTTGATTGCAGG
The DNA here is from genome assembly GCA_019314005.1 of Deltaproteobacteria bacterium. The sequence continues at coordinate 2,273 of JAFDAE010000249.1, forward strand.
TATTGTTGGAATAAACATGATACTTCTCCATTCGATAAAGGAGAAGACGAATGTATTGGAAGAAAAATCGTTCCCTTTGATCAATACATTTCTGCACCTGCAAGAACACAAAGGATTATTTAGCGAACATGCCAATAAGATCACAAGCGCTAAAAGCACGTCAGTAATCGAAGAGCATAAAAATGAGATAGATAGCGGCATAGCCGGGATAAATGAGGCGATCGGAGAAATTAGGCAACTCGCTCCTGATCTGTCCGAGGTCAAGGAACTCCGGACCAATGTGGAGCTGGCTGAAAAGTCAGCCGGCGCTCTGGTACAAAAACGGATCGAATGGATCGAAAAGGGAAAAGCATGGGATCTCATCTCAAAAAGGGCTGAAGAACTTTCACTGAAAATAGCCCAAAATGCAGACCTTATTGCAGATGATTCCGAGTTTCTGATCTTCGAACTTACCGCCTCGGAGGAAAGCAACAACGCGGATAAGGTCATTGACATGGTAAGCGAGAAAATATTTCCGGTTGTCAAGGCCGCCCTTAAGGTAAAGAACTGTCTCAATGAAGCTTATGGCCACGTTAAGGAATTAGCAACGGTTGAAGATTTAGATTTTATAGCCTTGCAACGTGAAAAGATCATTGCCACGGCCAACGAGTGCAAGGAATATATCCAAGAATTGGCCGATGCAGGGATGATCAAGGAAGAGGATACCATCAAAGAAGATTTCGAACAATTAACCACAATGCTCCTTGGACAAAACGGCCTTTTGGAGCTGCGGGAGGCATCGATTCTATCACAAAATGCGCTTCACGAAAAAATCGCTGAATCAACAACTTATCTCGATACCCTGACTCAGGTCGTCCGGAATCTACAAAAAGTAGTATCAAAGGAGGTTCGTTTAGGTTTCGGTTCAATAGTAAACATTGTCGGGAAAAGTAGTTGGTATTCCACTGTCTCCCTGTTTGTTTCTATTGTAATAGCTATTTCTTTAGCATTTTTTGTAACACGAAGCCTTGTTAAGGTATTAAGCCGGACCGCTTCGGAAATGGATACGGCTTCGGACGAGGTGTTTTTCGCATCCGTTCAGATTACAACCGCCAGTGAAAATTTGGCCGGGGGTTCTACAGAACAGGCAGCCTCCCTTGAAGAGACATCTTCGTCGTTAGAAGAGATGGCCTCCATGACAAAACAAAATGCAGACAATGCCGAGCAGGCAAATACCTTAATGTCCGAGACACACCGTGTCGTGGATCAGGCCAACCAATCCATGACGGAGCTGACAGAAGCGATGAACGAGATCTCAACGGCAAGCGATGAGACCGCAAAAATCAACAAAACGATTGATGAAATAGCCTTTCAAACCAATCTCCTCGCATTGAACGCCGCAGTAGAAGCTGCACGTGCGGGCGAGGCCGGTGCGGGTTTTGCCGTAGTGGCTGACGAGGTCAGAAACCTTGCCATGAGAGCAGCCGATGCTGCCAAGAATACAGCAACGCTCATCGAAGGCACAACCAATACAGTTAAGTTCGGATCAAAAATAGTGGTCAAAACAACCGAAGAGTTTGCCGAGGTAACTGAAAACGTGCACAGGCCCAACAGATGAAGGAGATGGTCCATAACCTGATAAAACTTGTAGGCGAGAAAAGGGGTAACAGCAACTCCAATATAGTGAAAAACAAGCCTCACTTGAGCCCCGACCGCCAAGTCCCAGAAAATACCGCGCATATACAAAAGACCGATAGAACACAATCTATCGCAGAGGAAAAGCCTGCAAAAAAGGCGGGCCCCGTTTCACCGGGGGAGATCATCCCAATGGAAGAGGAAGAATTCGTTGATTTTTAACAAGAGTAACGTTTATGCCCGGCACAGTAACCATTGATCCGATCACTCGGATCGAAGGCCATCTTGCAATCCGCATTGAGATAGACTCAAATCGAGTCGTCAATGCATTCAGATCGGGTGAAATGTTTCGAGGGTTTGGGTCTTTGGGGTCGGACCAAGCTAACTGGTTGTAATTTAACTGGTTGTATTGAAAAAACAGGCAATTTTCGGCCTTAGAAGCCCTTTTTTAGACCAGAAATGAAGAGTTTTAGACCAGCCCACCCGCCTTACGTACCATTCCAGTGTACTGTCGCCCTTGCCAGAAAACAATGGGGACTGAATCCGGCACGATTGCCGGACGTCTGCCATCAAAGATGGCCTCTGCCTTTCAAAAATCGCTCAATTTAGGTTATAGATTTATCTGGAAATTATGTTATAATGGTAACAGTGATTACAGTCATTGAGACCTTTGAAAAACACCCCTTTTTGCTCAACTTCGGCGTCAGGCTCAAATTTTGGCACGCAGTGAAGCGTCAGCGCTATCCTCAAGGTACCCAATTTATTCCGGAAGCCTGTCCCGTTAATTAACGGGGTTAAAATTTTCGCCTTCCTTGAACTTGGACAAAATTGAATATTTTTCAAAGGCCTCTCGTTCTTCCCCGCGGGGCGGGAAGAGTGGGCAGAGCATGCGATAAAGACCATTAACCTGCTCTTGCCTCCAGCCTAATCTTCCTCTGAAAAGTAGGTAATAAGATGATAACAACAATTCCAAATTATGATATTATTGAAAAGATAGGTGAGGGTCCCCAATCCGTCGTTTATAAGGCCTATCATAAAAAAAATCCTAATCGGCTATTGGCTCTCAAGATTCTAAAAGCGGTCTCACTGTCCGAAGCTCAAAGAAGATACTTTCGGCAGAAAATTGAGCATCTTAAGGTCTTACATGATCCCCGCCTTATCACGCCTTTATCCTTTAAGGTGAGAAGAGGTGTCCAGTTTTTCACTCAGGACTATTTCGAAGGGATAACCCTTAATGATTGGGCTAAGAAACGGACCAAAATTATCTTAAATGATTTTTTCGCCATTGCGTGCGAGCTGTCTGAAGCCCTCAATAGAGTTCATGAAGCAGGGATTATTCATGGAAGCATCAAACCGCACAATATATTAATTCAGCCGAAACTCCTCGCTATCCGGTTAATCGATTTTATAACCCCCCTTGATGTGAGAGATGTGAGTCATTTTATTTATGACCGTGGTTTTGTGGAAGGTACTCTGGCCTATACCTCCCCCGAACAGACCGGGCGGATCAGTCATAGGGTCGATTTTTCCAGTGACCTCTACTCGCTGGGAATTACCTTTTATAAACTGCTGACAGGGCGACTTCCCTTTTTCTCTACCGACCCCCTGGAATTGATCCATTCCCACCTGGCGGAAGAAGCGTCGGCCATCCACGAATTAAATCCCGAAGTTCCTTCTATTTTGGGTAAGGTCATAGCCAAATTGATGTTCAAACAGCCGGAGAAACGTTACCAGAGCGCCTCGGGGCTTCTGGCCGACCTCATGCGCTGTCGGGATGAATACTCAGCCACCGGGACAATCAGCGAATTTCCTTTGGGAATCTATGATCGTACCCATCGAGTCACCTTTGTCTCCAAAATGGTGGGACGCAATAGAGAATCTGGAATTATCCTTGAGGAACATGATAGAGCGACGCGAGGCCCTTTCCGCTCCCTATTGATTTCAGGACTGCCCGGCATCGGAAAAACCCGCTTGATTCAAGAGCGTCAGAAACCAATCGTGGAGCACAGGGGCTATTTTACCTCGGGCAAATTCGACGTCTATCAAAAGAACATTCCATATAGCTCCCTTATTCAGGCCCTCAGAAATTTGGTGAGGACATTTTTAACGGAAAGTG
>JAFDAE010000250.1 GCA_019314005.1 Deltaproteobacteria bacterium
AAGTCAATCTTGTAGGAAGCTATGAGCAGAACGGACATAATCCTCCAGCCACGGAGAATGATTACGGGAACACGCATAATGCCAGCGTCACCCTTCAGGCACGGTGGACATTCTTTGAGTGGGGCAAGACAAAGGCCGAAGTCAATAAATATCGTCGTAACAAGTCCTCCCTTGCCGAAAAACTCAAAGGTATAGAAGATAGCATCAAACTCGAAGTAAAAAGCGCTTTTTTAGCTCTCAAGGTGGCGGAACAGAATATCCAGACAGCACAAAAGTCACTTGTTCAGGCAAATCAGGCAAAGGAGAACTGGCGCATTACAAACCTGCAATACCAACAGCAGATGATAACATCTACCGAGGTGCTGGATGCCAGGACATTTCTAACACGAGCAGAGACAAATTATTACGGAGCTCTTTATGGGTATATGATCGCGTTAGCTGAACTTGAAAGAGCAGCAGGCAACCGGTGAAAAGGCCGTCTGGCAAAAAAGCCATCAGAAAAAAATGAAGGGATGTAACCAATGAAATTGAACAAACAAATTTGGATAATACCTTTATCGCCTCTTCTTGTCGTTTTCCTGGTATTTTTCGGGGGGTGTAAGAATACTGATTCTAAGAATGCAAGGCAAGTGAGTCAGCCGGAAACGCAGGTAACGGTTACCTCAGCCCAAAAAGGAGACATTGCCGAGATATTGTCTTTGACCGGTACATTAATAGCCTTTCAGGAGGTGAGGGTGACTTCCAGAATTCCTGGAAAAGTGCAAAGGGTACTGGTTGATGTGGGTAGCCGGGTCAAGCCGGGAGACACACTGATCCAACTGGAACAGAGGGAACTTGTTCTCACGGTCGACCAGGCCGAGGCCGGACTGGCAAATGCAAAGGCGAACCTGGAGATTTGCAAGACCACTTTCAACCGGCTGGATAACCTCTTGAAGGACAAAGCGATCTCCAAGATGAAATATGACAACGCCAAGGCACGTCTGGACATCGCTCGTGCCCAGGTCTGGCAGGATAGAGCTGCGGTGGCCTCGGCCAAAGAGCAGTTGGAGAATGCCACGATAACCTGTCCTATCGACGGCATCGTGGCTAAAAAAAACGTGGAAGTAGGAGAGGTCGTTTCGCCGCCGATAATGCCTGGCAAAGCGCTTCTTGATGTTGTGGATATGAGGCATCTCAAAACGACTGTGAACGTTTCGGAAAACCGGGTCAAAGAGGTGTACATTGGTCAGGAGACAATTATCACCGCAGACGGTTTCCGTGGAGAGTTCTTTCCGGGGAAGGTCTCGAAAATCAGTCCTGTTGTAGACCCACGCAGTCGAACCTTTGAGGTCGAAGTTCTTATATCTAACCCGGAGAGCAAATTGAAGCCCGGTATGTTCGCCAGGGTGCAAATTGTCCTGGCCAAACGAACGTACGTTGTGAAAGTGTCTCTCGATGCGGTTACTGAAGGAGAGAAAGGCCGGGTGATTTTTTTGGCTGCAAACGGTGTTGCCAGAGCGTGCGATGTGAAACTCGGCATCTCTGACGGCGTTGAAGTCGAAGTTATCTCTGGCGTGACTGAGGGGGACAAGGTCATCGTACAGGGAAACGTGGGTCTTAAAGATGGCGCCAGGATCATCCTGAAGGGATCTGAAAAGACCAAATAGTATCGAGAGGTTAAAGTCCGATGAGAATACCTGAATTTTCCGTACGCCGTCCAGTGACAGTGCTGATGCTTATCCTGATAATTGTGGTCCTGGGGGCAATCTCCTTTATCCGGCTCCCCATCGAACTCATGCCCGACCTCACCTATCCCGTGGCTGCCGTGATCACGAGCTACGAGGGCGTCGCCTCCGAGGACATAGAGACGCTCGTTACCAAACCCATCGACGCGGCGGTGAGCAAGGTCAAGAATGTGAAAACTGTAAGCTCCACCTCGCAGGAGGGGCTTTCAATAATCGTGGTGGAATTTGAGTGGGGCACGAATATCGACTTTGCCGCCCAGGATATGCGTGACAGCATCGGTGTTGTGAGGGACTACCTGCCGTCCGAGATCGATGACCCTATTGTCGTCAAGTTTGACCCTGCCATGATCCCTGTCATTGCTTACGGCATCACCGGCAACAGAGACCTGCGCGATCTGCGTACGCTTGTCAAAGACGAGATAAAGGACCGCATAGAGATGGTTGACGGTGTGGCAAGCGCAATGATTATGGGCGGGCGCGAAAGGGAGATACAAGTCCTGGTCGACCGCGCCAAGCTTGAGTCCATGGAAATCCCGGTCCAGCAAATAATTGCCAGGCTGCGTTACGAAAACCTGAATCTTTCCGGCGGGCATGTAATCCGCGGTCATACGGAATATCTGCTCCGGACTCTCGGCGAGTTTGAGAACCTCGACCAGATCAGAAACACGGTCGTGGCTGTTCAAAACGGAGTGCCCATTTACATCAGGGACATAGCCACAGTTGCAGACACCCACAAGGAGGTTCGAAGCGACGGGCACGTGAACAGAGCCAACGGGCTGATTCTTTCGGTGATTAAGGAATCAGGGGCAAATACCGCGGATGTTGTGTCAGCCGTAAAGAAACAGGTGTTGGAAATCCGAAAGGAAATCCCCCCGGACATCATGTTCCACATCGCCCTTGACCAGGGAGATCTCACCGAAAAGATCGTTGCCTCCACCGGCCAGGATGCATTGTGGGGCGGACTCATAGCCGGAATCTTGATTTTGCTGTCGCTTCGCAACTGGCGTCCTACCGTCACAATAATGCTCGCTATTCCACTGTCAATCCTGGGCACGTTTGTGGTTCTCTACGCTTTCGATTTCACCCTCAACACTATGACAATGAGCGGCATTGCATTAGGGGTGGGAATGCTGGTCAGTAACGCCATTATCGTTATCGAAAACATCTTCCGTCACATGGAGGAAGGCAAAGACAGATTTCGGGCTGCTATTGACGGTACGAGCGAGGTTGGAGGGGCTATAGCTGCTTCTACCTTCACCACAGTGGCCGTGTTTTTGCCGATGTTTTTTGCAACCGGCATCGCAGGGAAACTCTCAAGGGGCCTGGCTCTTACCGTGGTGGTCTCCTTGTTCGCGTCATTATTTGTCGCTCTGACTCTTGTTCCAATGATAGCATCGAAGATATTTCGGTTGAAGGCCATGGGGAAAAAGGATGGCCTTGGAAAAAAGAGTGAAGAGATTGTTCGCAGAATTTATGAAAACCTCCTGCATTGGACGCTTCGACATCGCTGGAAAGTGACGCTAACATCATTTGCTGTCTTTGGAGCGAGCTTAGCGCTTGTCCCTTACGTGGGCACGGAGTTTATGCCTGCGATTGACACCGGTTTGGTGATTATCAAGCTCGAGATGCCGGTCGGCACGGAACTTGACGAGACGCGTCATGTGGTCGAGCAGATCGAGGAAATAATGAGCGCCGAGGAGGGGCTGGACGTTGTCTGCTCGTTCACTGGGATGTTAAGCGGGGCAAAAATGGAGGCCGCCTTCGGGATGAGCAACCTGGGGGTTAATGAGGCGCAGATATTTGCCCATGCCGTGGACAAAGAGAGGCGGAAGCACACAACAATGCAGATAGAGAAGAGTATCAGGGCGAATCTTCCCACGATAAAGGGAGCCAAAATAGAGTTTACGGACCTTGCGCGGATAATCACAAGCGCAGGTACCGGTCAGATCCCGATCGAGGTGAAAATATTCGGCAAAGACATAGAGGAGCTTGGCGAGATTGCCGATGCACTTATCGCCGACTGCAAACAGATAGAAGGTCTTTACGACGTGGACACCACCCTCCGGCGCGGCAAGCCGGAGCTTCATTTCAAGATCGACCGCGAAAAGGCCTCACAGTTGGGGCTCTCAACGGCACAGATCGCCTCGACGATTCGAGCTTCGTTTGAGGGAGAGGTGGCAACACTGTATCGCACCGGTGGTGACGAGTTTGACCTCAGGGTGAAATATCGTGAGGCCGACAGGATGACCCTAAGGAACGTAGAGGATACCGTGGTGGCTGCACCCGGCACACAGCAACGGCTTTCGGA
>JAFDAE010000251.1 GCA_019314005.1 Deltaproteobacteria bacterium
GCCTACGATTATCATTGCCAAGACCGTTAAGGGAAAAGGCGTTTCAATATTTGAAAATAAGGTGAAATACCATGGGCTTGCCCCAAACGATCAGGAGTTGGAGCAGGCGCTGAAGGAACTCGGACACAACTAAAAATTGTAAAAGGGAGATTACATTGACAGAGAAAAAGAGTGTGCGGGGGCAATATGGAGAGACGTTGGCACTCCTTGGAGAGAAATACAAAGACATTGTAGTATTGGATGCCGACCTTTCCGGATCTACCAAGACGAAAGTTTTTGCCAAAAAGTTCCCAGACCGTTTTTTTAATATGGGGGTCTCTGAACAGGACATGATAGGTACCGCGGCCGGTCTTGCAGTGGCCGGCAAAATCCCGTTTGCCAGTACCTTTGCCATATTTGCAACAGGTCGGGCATGGGAGCCCATAAGACAGTCTGTTGCCTATAGCAAGTTGAATGTTAAGATAATGGTGGGATTACTGTTGGAGAAGATGGCGGTTCGCACCAATCAATTGAAGATATCGCCTTGATGCGCGTCTTGCCTAACATGACAGTGATTGTCCCTGCTGATGCCACTGAAATGCGCAAGGCGCTGGAAACGGTGGTTGCATACAAAGGGCCTGTTTATGTCCGAAGTTCTCGTATAGACTTTCCGGTTCTTTACGATGATGCCTATACGTTCACCATAGGCAAAGGAGATGTCATTCGTGAAGGAACGGACGCAACCATTGTGGCTTGCGGCTTTATGGTGAGTCAAGCGCTTGCGGCCGGAGATCTCCTCGCGCAACGTGGGATCCGTCCGCGAGTTATAAACATGTCGACCATCAAGCCTGTTGACACCGCACTTTTAGTTAAAGCCGCACAGGAGACCGGCGGCATTGTCACAGTAGAAGAGCATTCCATAATTGGGGGCTTGGGGAGCGCAGTGGCTGAAGTGGTCTCAGAAGAGTGCCATGTTCCTGTGAAACGGATAGGCGTCCCGGACCGTTTCGGGATATCCGGAAAACCGAATGAGCTATTAGAATATTTCGGATTGATGCCCGGGGATATAGAACGAGCTGTGCTTGAAGTCTTAGAGAAGAGAAAATAGAGCATTCAAGAAAAAGATTTTGGACGCAGATGAACGCTGATTTTCAGGATTTTTTTAATCTGCGGCTATCTGCGTAAATCTGCGTCCCTACACATTATCTTAAAATCTATAGAATGATACGCACATTTCATGTTTGCAAAAGCTATGGGGCGCGCAATGCTCTGGACGATGTCAGTCTGCATATTAAAAAGGGTGATTTTGTCTTTATAAATGGTCCGAGCGGGGCGGGGAAGACCACACTTCTAAAACTTCTCTATTTGGGTGAGAGGGCAACGAAAGGTCAAATTCTCATAGATGGCGCTAATCTCCAGCGAATAAACAGTAAGAGACTCCCTTACTTAAGACGGAAGATAGGTGTTGTCTTTCAAGATTTCAAGCTCATCAATACACAGACAGTATTTCAAAATATAGCTCTCCCCCTTGAAGTGACTGGTTATGATAAGAAGTATATTCGTAAAAAGGTCTCGTACGTCTTACGGATGGTAGGACTGGAAAATAGAATACACTCCTACCCCCTCTATCTTTCAGGAGGAGAGCAGCAGCGCATTGCTATTGCGAGGGCCGTAGTGAACGACCCTATGATCCTCCTCGCGGACGAACCCACAGGAAACCTGGATGCCCGTTCTTCTCGAATTGTATTGAACTTGCTAAGACAACTGCATACGCGAGGCACTACTGTAATTGTTGCAACGCACGACAAGAGACCTATCTCAGAGCCTAACGACAGGGCAATCTTTTTGGATAAAGGACGGATAATAAAAGATTGAAGATTGTTGATTGACAATTGACGATTTAAGGATGGGGCATCTATAATGTTATTCCAGACAATCTTCAATCTTCAATCTTCAATCATCAATCATCAATCATCATGCATATATCGATTTTTTTCAGAAGAGCGCTGCAAGATATCAGGAACAATAAATTTTTGCATGTGATAACAGTGGGGACGATTGTGCTGGTATTATTGATACTGGCCACTTTTATCATTATTTTTGCAAATGTGAATAATCTGGTCGGTTCATGGCAAGAAGATATACGGATTGTAGCCTACTTAACAAGAGGGGCGGATCAGGAACGGATAGATCTTGTGCAGAAACGGCTCAAGGGTTTCTACGGAGTAAACGAAGTAATCTTTGTGCCTCCGGATGAAGCGCTTCTCCGTTTGAGATCTCAGATGGAGCACCAGGTAGGGGTGCTGGATGGATTGCGAGAGAACCCTCTCCCGGCCTCGTTCGAAGTTGGTCTGAATCCATTTTTTTATGATCAAAAAGCTATCGCAGGACTGGTTAAGCAGATTAAAGAACTAAAAGATATTACTGATGCTCAGTATGGACAGGCGTGGTTGGGTCGATTCTTAGCCTTCCTTAATCTTTTTAAAATGGTGGGTTTTATAATAGGTGGGCTTTTGCTGGTTATCGCAATTTTTATCATCTCAAATACTATTAAATTAACGCTTTATGCCAAACGGGAAGAGCTGGAAATCATGCAACTGGTAGGGGCGACAAAACTTTTTATAAAGATACCTTTTTATATACAAGGTCTTCTGCACGGGCTGCTGGGAGGATTGATCAGTCTGGGTATTTTGTACATGCTCTTTTCGGGTTTTGTTTCCAGGGTGAGCATTACGGATTTATCTCTTGCATGTTTTCGCGTTAAGTTTTTATCTGCGGACATGATGGCATTGGTTATTGTTTTGGGAATGTTAGCAGGATGGTTAGGAAGTTGTTTATCATTAAAAAAATTTTTAAAGGTCTTATCCTGAGCTTTCTCGTGTGTCTGCTGGCAAGCTTATCTTATGTGCAACCTTCCTTTTCAGAAAGTGAACGTTGTGACTTAAGTGAAAATATACAAAAAAAACGTGGCAAAGCAAAAAGTGTTCAACAAAAGATAAGAAAAAAAAAGGGTGAAATAAAGACTTTTACTCGACAGGAACGGAGATTACTCTCAGAACTGGACAGCCTTGACCGAACTATCGAACAGGCGAAGCGTCGCCTAAAAAACCTTTTTTCCGAAGAATCGTATATCCAAACACAGATGACAAAGATCGAACAAGAGAGAGCCCTGCACACAAAAGAACTTGAAATTTTAGAGGAACATACGGCAAAACGACTGATTGCTTACTACAAACTTGGCCGACTGGGGATTGTCCCTATTCTGTTTTCCGCGCAATCTTTTATTGATCTTTGGCAGCGTTATCACGCACTTGAGACCATTTTGTCTTATGATGTTCAGGTATGGAATGATTTCCAGAAAAAGAAAAAAGAATTGAATTCCTTGACAGAATCTCTTGAGAATCGGCATAAAGACATAAAAAAAATTAAGGTAAAAATCTTAAAAGAGCAGCGCACAATTGCGTCCGAAAAAACAAAACGGATTGAACTTCTTGCCCATGTTCGCAACAAAAAGGAGTCAGCCCATGCAGCGCTTGAGGAGCTGGTAGAAGCTTCTCGCCGGCTCGATAATACCATAAAACAACTTAAAAAAGCCGCAAAAAAAGAAACCAAAAGAACAACAAAAAGGATGCCCTTATTTTCGGCTCAAAAGGGACGCCTCTTAATGCCGGTAGCAGGTTCCATTGTAACTTCTTTTGGCAGGTACAAGCACCCGACATTTAATATATATCATTTTCAAAACGGTATAGACATCAAGGCAAAGGAAGGAACGACCATTCGCGCGGTTTATGACGGTACGGTAATATACGCAGGGTGGTTCAAGGGATACGGCAATATCATTATTATTGATCACGACGAAGGGTATTATACGCTCTCGGCTCATGCCTTGAGCCTTTCCAAAAAAGTGGGAGACCGTGTAAAAGGCGGCGAAACCATAGGCGTAGTAGGGGACACCGGATCGCTTAAAGGCCCCGGGCTTTATTTTGAAATTCGCCATCATGGAAAACCGACAGATCCTGTAGCATGGCTGAAGAGGTCAAAGAAGGGCAAGAGGGGCTAAAAAGATAATAACCTAAATTGAGGATTTTTGACTCGATCTGCACCAATCTCTTGCGCATCAAGGGCTTGCGAAAATCCTCGACATATCCACGGGTATGCCTGCGGTTTTCGCAAACCTTGCTACATCAAGATATTGG
>JAFDAE010000252.1 GCA_019314005.1 Deltaproteobacteria bacterium
CTATTTTACTTGCCGATTTCTTCAACTTACCCGTGGCTGTTTTGCATGCCGATTACCATCTATATACGCATTAACCGGATGAACCAAAAAAATTAGATGCGGTAGCCCTGCCTGACCTGCTCTTTTTTTCCGTCTGGCCAAACGTTTGCGGCTTTGCTCAAGGCGATAACTGGCCCCGTTAGCCTCAATAATATGAACCCTGTGCGTCAGCCTGTCCAGCAACGCCCCGGTCAATCGCTCTGAGCCGCACACCTCCGTCCATTTCTCGAACGGCAGATTTGTCGTAACAATCAGGCTTTGCCGTTCATAGGCTCTGCTGACCACCTCGAACAGCAACTCAGAGCCTGCTTTACTGAACGGTACATACGTCGTTTGTCCCAGTTTTTGGGGAGTATTATACAATACAATTGGCCGGTGAAACGCAAGCAGGCTCTGCTGAGGAGCAACCTGTCAGGGATAGCCGGCCGGGTGTGACGGATTACTGTATGGGTGGCCGTTTTCAAACCGGTCGCCCAGCACACTTTCTCGTTATGGTAAGCCAGAACTCCCTTATGCCTAAGAAAACCTCCTTGCCGAAGGCAAGGTATTCTCTTAAACGTAATTGGAAAATGTCCGTTTCACGCTGAACCAATATACTGCTGTCTGTCTAACCGCCCGGCAGGATTCCGACAATTAGCGTTTTTATGATGATGGCTTTCTTCATTTTTCGTTCACCATTGTTTTTCTTTTTCTGTTTTCTCTTATTGAAGACGAGGCATCCTGCCTTGTTGTCGTAGCTCGGTATTCCTGCTCAGACGCAACGAGGTTGGTAGCCTCATCTACTTTCCTTTTCCAAACCTTGGAACTTTCTTTCCATGCATTGGAAAAAACCACTATTCGTAAATGCTCTTCATCTGCCAGGCGTCCAGCGACTTCAGAGTTGCGTTGCGGCCTTGTACACGCAGGGATACGCCGACGCTGTCACCACGGTCGGGATAGACTCGCAAAGCTACGCATTGCCTTCCGTTGACGAACACCTCGACGACGCTTCGGTCAACGAACACCCGCAATTTGAGCGGTTCGTCGCGGGCAACATAGACGGGAGCCGTCTCGGGGGCGCGGGATTTAACGTCCGGAGCCACCGAAGAGTAGGAGGAGTCGACGGTAACCAAGCTGAAGTTTCCTCCCGGAGCGGGACGCCGAATCCGGTAGCCCCGGTTTCGGTAGAAAGCAATACGAGTGAACTCCTCCTTCCCGGGAGACCGCAACACGTTCATTTCGACCATTGGCGCGCCACCGGTGTCGATCTCGGCGACGACCTCCAGGGACTTGCCACGAATGTCTTTCAGGACGATCTCCTCGTTGGCTGGGAGCTTCGTCGCCCCTATGTGTCGGTGATCGTAGCGGAGCGAAGCAATATCTCCCGCGGGCTCCACGCCGAGCTCATCCTTGGTTGTCAAAGTGAGCAGGCGCGGCAGAGACATGATTTGATCCCAGCCCTTCGTGGGTTTTCCCGGATTCATGTTGAACAGTACGATGACGCCGCCCTGGCCGTCAGGGGTCGCAGACGGCGCATGGACGCCGGCCGGATAGGATGGCCCAAAGTTAAAGGTGCCCCCGGATGTGGCCACCAGCTTGTCGCGCCCTTTGTCGTAGTCGCCCAGTAGGTACTGTCCGCCGCTCATGTGGCTGAAGAAGAGGAGGATATGCCGGTCCCCGATAGGCCAGAAGTACGGACAGGCCCCGTCGTCGCCCACCAAGGTGAAACGGTCATTCTCGACGAAGGGGTGCAGGTATTTCCACGATTTCAGATCCTTCGAGCACATCAGGAAATCTGCGCGAACGTGCTTGCCACCGGGCCCTGGAAGCGTGCTGCCCGAGAGCGAATAGTAGACGCCGTCCTTTTTCCAGATGCAGGGGTCATAAATCCGGACGGGAACATCCCGTGAGGTGACGACGGCTTTCCCCGTCACCTTCTCCCAGTTGAGCAACAACGGATCACGGGAAACCGCCACCATATTGCCGACTCCCGTCCCGTGATACATGGCGATGACGCGATCGTCTTCTACCAGCGTGGATCCGGAGTAACAACAGTCCTCCGGGTTGGGATAGATCGCGTAGGGCAGATCACGCCAATGAATTAGGTCATCACTGATCGTGTGTCCCCAGTGCTGGCGCGGGTCCTCGGGTGGATATCCCTGGTAAAACATGTGCCAGCGTCCCTGCCAGAAGCAGAGCCCATTAGGATCATTAAGCAGGTTTTCCGGGCTAACGAAATGATAGAGCGGATGGTGAGGGTCTTTTGTCAGCTCTTTTCGTGACTTCCTGAAGCGTTCCAGGAGCGGATTGTTTTTTAACTGCCTTTCCTGCTCAGCCAATGTATTTGCAAAGGTGAATTTTGGAACCTTCGATTCAAGGTCGGCTTCTTTCTTCCGAGTTCCGAACACCTCATTTCTCGGTAGTGTCAAAGCAACTGCTGACAAGGCCGACTGTTTGAGAAAACTGCGACGTTTCATTGCTAAACTCCTTTTGGTAACTTTTTACGGGTATTTCTATAGTATTGGGCAACATGCCCTAATAATAATGTGCTTTATGTGCAGTGTGTAAAACCATGAACCGGATTATCGCACCGATCTGTTCATAGGGTATTAGATCATCTTGACTGACTGTCTCTTAATCAACTGCGTGGGTAGTTGGATACCGGCACATTGGGGAGTGACCGTGGCTTCAATCTGGCCGAGCAACAGACTCACCGCAATCTGCCCCATGGTTTCGTTCTGCTGAGCAATGGTGGTCATGGGGGTACTCAAGAAAGCGGAGTACGGCTGCTCGTCAAAAGAAACGAGGGATATATCGTCCGGAACCTTCAGGCCTTCTTCGTTTATGGCCTGTAAGATGCCCAGGGTGATTTGGTTGCCTACCGAAAAGAGGGCCGTAGGTCGGGGCATACATTTGAGAAGCAACTTGGAGGAGACATAGCCGTTGCGTCTGCTGAAGTTGTTACCAACAATCCAATCGTTCTGCAGCTTGATATGATGTTCAACTAATGCCGCTTTGTAGCCGTTGACGCGATCGACATTGGGAGTTGAAGTTGGCAATCCCTGGATACAGGCGATATGTTTGTGCCCGTTTTCGAGCAGGTAGGAAACGCCCTGCAAGGCACCGTCAAAGTTGTCGGATGTGACAAAGGGCAGATTCATCTGGGGAAAGTAGCGGTCTACGACCACAATGGGTAGTCCTTCCTGGTAGAGCGAGGACAAGTGTTCGCTGGATTGCCCAACCGGTGAGGTGATGATCCCGTCTACTTTGTGGCTCTGCATGAGCTTCAGGGATGCGATTTCAATATCGGTTCGTTCTTCGCTATCGCACAGGAACACGGCATATCCCGATTTTCGAGCCTCCAAATCCACGTGACGGACAAGACTGGCAAAGAAGGGATTGGATATGTCAGGAATCACAAGACCTATGGTATGTGTTCTCTTAAGGCGCAGAGCGCTGGCCAGTTGATTGGGGGAGAAATCGAGTCGTTTAGCCTCCTCCAACACGGCTGTCTCGGTTTTCTTGCTGATGCGATAGCGTTTTGCCTGTCCACTTAGGACACGCGAAACCGTGGTCGCGGACACGTTTAGCTTATCCGCGATGCCTTTTAAAGTGGTCTGACGTTTCCTGATCATAGGCGGCCTACAGATTTAGCAAATTAAACAAAAATGGTTCATTGGAACAAACTATTAAGCTATTATCATGATTTGGGAAATTCTTGTCAAGTGATTTTCAACAAGTCCTTCAAAAAGTGTTCCCGACGGAATTGTGGTGGGTTGAGCCAAAGTTTTCCAGTGGCGATCCCATCCGCCGTTGGCCCAGAGACTGATAAGGGTAGCCATTGCCGTTACATTGCCGGAGGGCCTTTCATACGCTGGCCAAGTTGCTTGCAAAGTGCCGCCTACACTCTACCTTAACGCCGCCGAGCCCCACGATGCATATTGGCACCTTTGGATATCCTCATTATCCGGCTGTAAATCCATTATAGCCATCTTATATCTGAACGCCCGCCTGCCCGTCTGCAAAAGAAAAGGTCGTTCCAAGACCGTGTCGAATTGGCGGCGGATCCCACCATTTGTCGTCCCTGACCCAACAGGTCCAACCGCCCGCGTGCGCGGCACCTACGCCGCCATCATCGACAAAAACAAACCTCTGGCCAGGGTTGCGAATATCCATTCTTTTCTTAAGCATTACCGCACCCTGCATATTTGCTTCGTGGTCCCAGCCTCTACAATTCATAGCATCAACCACAGCGTATGTACGCAACTCTCCCTGCTTGCCGGTAGGGCACTTGTAGAGTTTCAGGTCCTTGCAATATGGAAATAGTGCTCCGTCCAGTATGGCATTTCTTTTCACGTCCACATCTGTGGTGTTCCAGTCTCTAAGTACCCAGGAAGTCTCATTCTGATGTATACTGTACTCCCCTGTATCGCCATTAACGAGCTTGTCATCGTTATCGTCCGCATACAAATTCCACGCAAGGCCCAACTGCCTGAGGTTGTTAAGACAGACAGCCCGCTTGCCCTGCTCCCTGACCCGATTCAGTGCCGGTAACAATATGGCCATCAATATCGCAATGATAGCGATTACTACCAAAAGCTCTATTAGCGTGAATGCTTTTCGTTTAAACATAATACCACCTCTTTCTTGTTCTCTCGTTTTCAATAGTCTTTGAAGCTTCTCATCCATACCGGCCAGTCCATGGGTTCGACGCCGCCGGCCTTGGTCCAGACCCCCTGAGTATCAAAGGTCCGGTTCCAATTTAGCGTCCAAAGCTCTTTCAGGCCGACCTTCCTCACACTAAGATCCAGGAAAACGACATTTATGATGCCATTGTGCCTGTTGATGCATACTAATTGCATTTCATTTGAGCTAATGCCGTCAATCTCAGACGGGCCATCTGTGTGCTTACAGGCGGTATCCCAAACTGTACAATCAAAAAACATCGGTATGTTGTTTGCCTTCTTTTGCTCTCGATTTCTCCAGAACTCCTCGTGAGGTCGATCACAAAGCCATTCGTTCAGGCCGTAACTACCGTAATCTTCACCAACGTAATCTTCCTGAATCGTTTCCGAAAAGCCCCCTCCCTCCCGTCTCCATCGCCAGCATCCGAAGGGAACCATGCCTCCATCAGAATAAGGTTTTGTTGCAGACGGGCACAAGGTTAATGCCCCCCGGTCCTTATAATATGGTCGCAATTTATCGGGCCAG
>JAFDAE010000589.1:0-1085 GCA_019314005.1 Deltaproteobacteria bacterium
CCTTTGGCGGATTATCAATAACCCGCATAACACCTTCAGCTATGTCATCAACATAAGTAAAATCTCTTTTCATCTTCCCGTAATTAAAAACATCTATAGGCCTGTCTTCCAGAATTGCCTTAGTGAACAAAAACAAAGCCATATCAGGCCTGCCCCATGGGCCGTAAACCGTAAAGAAACGAAGCCCCGTAGTAGGCAAACCAAACAGATGACTATAAGTATGCGCCATAAGCTCATTGCTCTTTTTACTCGCAGCATAAAGACTGACCGGATGATCTATATTGTCACTGGTCGAAAAAGGCATCGACTCATTCAGACCATAAACGCTGGAACTGCTCGCATAAGCTAAATGCTTAACCTTATTATGTCGACAGGCTTCGAGTATGTTTACAAAGCCGACAATATTAGAATCAATATAAGCCTGTGGATTGATAAGACTATACCTCACACCCGCCTGGGCAGCCAGGTTGCAAACCCTGTCAAACTTCTCAATTGCAAACAACGCATCAAGATTAGCTTTATCCTCAAGTTTTAACTTTACAAAACGGTAATTAGGACAAGTCGTACTCTGCAAAGGCTTGTTATATTCAATCTTCTCGGGGTCAATTCCGGTTTCCTTAAGACGACCATATTTAACATTGACATCATAATAGTCATTTACACTGTCAAGCCCCACAACTTCATCGCCGCGAGCAATCAGCTTGCGAGCCAAATGGAACCCGATAAAACCTGCTGTACCTGTAATAAGTATTTTCATTACTTAGTATAACTCCTGAATTAAGTCTTTATTAACTTTCCCCCCGATTATATTGCTATCACCATTATAATCAAGAGCAAACTTCCCCTGACCATTTAACAACCACTGGTTAAAGGGCCTGTTGCCCAAAGCGAGTTTAAAAAAAGATTTTATAAAAATAACACCTTGAACCGCAATATTTGAAAAAGTTCTTTGGAAACCGAATATTCGCTCAGATTTGCAATTAATGCCATTCGGCTATAAACCTGTAAAAGTTATAGAACAAGTTCTAAGCAAGAAAAAGACCGCCAGTACCAAATAAACAAACGCTTGCTCGACAAGGGTTACA
>JAFDAE010000589.1:1121-2156 GCA_019314005.1 Deltaproteobacteria bacterium
AAGAGTCAGCCGCTCTACCAACTGAGCTAATCGACCGCAAACAGTTATAATAGTTGTAAAACGCAAATTTGCCAAGGCCCAAATCAAGAAACCCGGCAAATGAACGGGTAATCTACAATCAAAGCGTCAAAATTGCAAGAAAAAATACGCATAAAAATTTAAATGGCCCGGGTACGGGTCTAATTGCGAGTCTTTAGCACAAATCACGATTGAGATTGAGCCTAACAACCCCCAAAAAAAACAATTAAACACCGATGGATATATGATATAATCCACAAATGCCGAGCAAAAGCAAACTCAAGATAACACAAAGCGAGCTATTAAACAGGTTGTCAGCAGGCCTGTTCGTAACTGTTATTTTTCTGATAAGCTGGTTATGGGTAAAACCTACATTAGTCTTCTTCGGGCAAGGCCAGATAATTTGCACGGATATTTACACCCCCTGGAAAAACATATTCGCCCAGAAACCGTTTTACCCCGGGTTATGCATCGATTGGCCGGCATCTGTGCTGTCATATATTTTCTTTCACTTTAACTTGGCCGCTGCAATAATCATAACTATCTTAGCAATGGCATTATATACAATCGCCGGCAAGATTGCCAAATCCATTGGCAGGGAAAACTTAAAATTGATCAACACTATCCCAGTTGCACTTCTGATGATCCAATACGCAAGGTATTATCACTGGATTGGGGAACCTCTATCGATCCTTTTGGCGGCAACTGCTTTTTATTATTACAATAAAACAAAACTTGCCCCCAAAACCAGATTCACATTGTTTTTTATCAGCACAATTTTAATTTACATAACCATCCCCAAAGGGCTTTTGGTTTTTACATTGCTTTCTATCACAACTGAGCTTACCCAAAAAAGCTTTCGCAACTCATTAATATTATTACTTCTGGCCTCGTTGTCACCATGGCTATGCAATCTGATGATATTTAAAACCGATTTAATCGAAACGTATCAGAGAGTTCTGATCTTTCACCCAGGTCAAGGCTTTGCCTGCGACATAATCTTAAATACCTCTATTG
>JAFDAE010000253.1 GCA_019314005.1 Deltaproteobacteria bacterium
GGAATCTGTTTAAAACATAGATCCAGATGCTCCTTGTTAAGGTCTACACCGAGTATTTTTGCAAATTCCTCTACTTTGTCACGGTCACAGTTAATCGTACTGTAGAGCCTTCCTTCTGAGATATCCCGGCATTCTCGATCAAGATAGTTGATAAGGGCCTGACCGAATTCTTCCTTCCAGTCGGGAGCCGCCCTATTCTTCCGGCTTTGATACTTTTTCAATCTCTCATAATTTATAATAGCCCTTTTCATCCCTCGAAAGATGGATGAACTCTTGTTGGTATGGTCGAGATCGCGCAATATAATGATTTTGTACCGACGCATTATTGCGTCTTCCAGGAGTTCGATATCGGCCGGCGTGAGGATAAGCTTTGGCCCGTCTGCTTGTTCGGTAAGATAGGACACGCTTTCATGAAAAGCTACTTCCGGTATCTCGCCGGAGTTTTCAATCAACTCCGCTTCGTCTTGCAAATAGTCTTCTTTAGAATCTATATTGACCATTTTAAATTAGCCGCGCCCCGGCGTGGCGGGACTTGTAGCGCAGAGCTTTAGCTCTGCCATTATGATGCAGGGCTGAAGCCCTGCACTACGTTTTTTTTAAAAAAAGCAAATCCTTACAATTAAATTGTTTTACGGGGAGATAGGCGATATATATCAAGTTCTACTTGAAATCGCCAAACTCAAATACTCCCCTATCGGCCAGAGTACTCGATTACGTCTATTTCGTCCTGAATATCGTTTTTTTTAGATTCGATATCGTCCATTTAACACCTTTTCGCGAACGACGATCCCGAGGCCCCTGTCCGTTGCTTGCGATTGCCAGGCTCAAATACTGCCCCTCTTCTTCGAACATCAAGCGTTTCAAAACCATCATGGCACAAAACGACCGGAGTTGACGCTCCTTTAACTGGGGAAACCGTTCAAGGATCTTTGGAAGTGATTGCCTTGTGCGGCAGAAGAGATAGACCTTGCGGGAAACGCCGGTGAGGCGATGGGTCAGGTTTTCCGCGTTGTATCGTCGTTGGCGGATGATCAAGAAGTCTTTGCCGTCTTCATAAGTTAAAATGGGGCGGCACAAAGGCCCTTTTAGTAGCTCGGAATATGATTTTTTCCATTCGTCGACCTTGGTCATCACCGGCTTCCATAATCTCTTCTGCTCCTGGAGTTTGCCTCGATATCCCTGCACCATGAAACGGGTATTCTTGTGAATTTCCGGCGGAAACAGAGTTCTGTAATTCGGATGGTTGAATACGGCGTTGATGGCGAACTTTTGGGGATTCTTCCATACAGGGCTCTCAAACCCGAGCCAAAAACGAGACGTTTTGAGAGGATAGTAAGGAAGGACAAAATCGAGCGCCCGGAGTATTTCGTCCACGTCTTGTTCGTCAGACCCCGGAAAGTAGAGGATGAGGTTTGAGATGTTGGTAATTCCCAATTCCTCGCAGTGTTTCATGACTTCTATATTTTCGATTGTAGTGGTACCTTTGTGCATCTTATTCAAAAGACTCGTGCTCAGCGCCTCAATACCGATCTGGATCTCGCGCATGCCCGCGTCGCGCATGGCCTCAAGCGTTGAAAACGGCGTGGATGCCCTGATCTCTCCAAACAGGGTAAGATCTTTGCCAAGTGCTTGCAGGCCCTTAAAGGCTATGCCCGATTTCTTCACCGGAAGGAGGTTGTCCATAAAAGCAATGGAAAGGACCTGGTGTCGCGAGGTTAATTGATCTATTTCAGATACGACCTTTTCCTCTGATTTTGATCGGTACCCATCCCACTGGAGATTGAGGTTGCAAAACGCACACCCGCCCTTGCGGTTCCACCAGCATCCTCTGGAGATTTCCATAGGAAGTGTGGGGAAAAAAATCTTGTTCGGGGGGAATGTGTTTAGCAGCGCGAAATAGTCGTCATAATCAGGTGTCGGCAATTCATCCAGATTGGCAATCTGATGGTGAGCAACGGGCATTGAATCATCGTCTTTCGTGTGTTGTGACACAAGACCGGGGATAGAAATGGTCCGCGTGTCGGCATTGGCTTGCATGGAGCGAACAAGTTCGTAGAGCGGGTGCTCCCCTTCCCCGTTAACTACAAAATCGATCTCCCCAAACGTTTGGAGGATGTCTCGCCCTAATTCGCCGGCACACGCTGAGCCACCGATTACAATCGGTATCTCAGGGCACCGCTCTTTAATACCCCGAATGAAATAGAGGCTGGAGGTGAGTTGGCATAGACAAACAGAAAAACCGATAAGACCGTAGCTGCTCCAGTCTATAGTATCGAGCAAAGTGTTTGAGGTTTTCCGTAACTGAAACAGCAATGCATCACAATCAGTCTGTTTAAGGATCGGTTTTTTGCGCCCCGCGCGGCGAAAAAATGTCTTGATCCGTGCGGAGTGCTCCGGGAAGAGGAGCGCCGCATAGAGTGATTCCGCGACCCATGTCTTTTCAGAGATCGCCTGATAGCTCTCGTATCCGATTGACTCCGCGATCCGGAGATAAAGATGCAGTGCGTCGACTTTGAGATCAGGGATTTTGTCTTGGAGAAATGCCTTCAAAGAGCCAAGCTGGATGGAGGGGCGGTTGTAAAAAGGCCAAGGCGCTGATATGAGAGCTATTTTTCTCATAACTTCAATTCGACTTTCTCAAGGCTTCGACTTACCGTATCCACCATATAAAACGTAGGAGCACCATCCTTTCCCATAATCTCTCCCGGATTTAAGAAATCCGTATCTCCGACTTTTCTGTGATCAACCTCATGAGTATGACCATAACAAACCAGGTCATATTTACCGCTTAGCGCGATCCCTTCCGCAACTTCTTTATAGTGGGTAAAAGCAATGCCGTACCCCCCAAAGTCAACCTGACCGACAGGATCATACAGGGTAATATTGGACAGCTCCGTAAGGGAAAGTTTTGTCAAAAGATACCGATCCCCATCATTGTTTCCAAAGACACCGTGGACAGGGATTCCCGGTTTTTCGAGTTCCCTCAGAACAAAAGGCGCGACAAAATCCCCACAATGAATGATCGCCTCAGCCTTCTCTTTGCGAATGATTTCCAACGCCTTTCGCAACTTGTCCAAATGGTCATGACTGTCACTCATCACAGCCACTATCATAATTAATATCTCCTTGCACAGAGTTGTAGCGCAAGGCTTTAGCCTTGCCTAATATATGGCAGCCCTAAAGGGCCGCGCTACATCTGCTCGTAAAGGTTTCACCACGAAGGGACACAAAAAATCTTGAATTTCGTGTCTATTCAGAGATGGTAGATTTTGTCTCAAGACAAGGCCGCACAAAGGTTTCTACCGGAGGCGTAGCCCGGCTACGTCGAGGATAAAAACCTGCGGAGAACGCCGTATCGGGACAAAATATGCCATCTCTGGATAGACACTAGCGGAGCCTCGGGTCCAGCGCATCCCTGATCCCCTCCCCAAAAAGATTAAAGGAAAGAACCGTCATCAATATGGCAAGACCGGGAAAGAGCGTGAGCCACCACGCGTCAAAGATATATACTCTGCCGGCCGTCAAGATATTCCCCCAACTTGGCGCGGGTGGTTGGACACCAAACCCCAGAAAGCTAAGTCCTGCTTCTACCAGGATCGCTGTGGCAACGTCAAGAGTTGCAGCGACAAAGACCGGTGCAAGGGCATTGGGAAGTAGATGATAAAAAATGATCCTGCTGTCCCGGGCGCCAAGGGCGCGGGCTGCCCGGACAAAATCTCTCTCTCTCAAACTAAGGAACTCCGCCCTGACAAGGCGGGCGGTTCCCATCCAACTGGTAATGCCTATAACGACCATGACATTGATGATATTCGGGCCAAGAAGAGCGATG
>JAFDAE010000254.1 GCA_019314005.1 Deltaproteobacteria bacterium
AGGGTGGCGTTTATTCTTCGTTTGACGCCGACAGTGAGGGCGAAGAGGGAAAGTTTTATGTGTGGACAAGGGGTGAACTGCAGGGTGTATTAGGCGGCAAGGCCGATGTCATTATTGATTATTACAGCGTGACGGAAGAAGGAAATTGGGAAGGCGGACAGAACATCCTCTTTACATTCGCACGCGATAAAGAGATAGCGGATAGATATAAGATCACCGAAAGCGAGCTGGCGAAGCGGGTTCGAGAGGCAAAGAAGGTATTATTACGTGAAAGAGCCGGGCGAATTCGACCGGGGCTTGATGACAAGATACTCACGTCATGGAATGCCCTTATGCTGAAAGGGTATGTTGATGCCTACCGGGTCTTTGACGATAAGGAATATCTGGATATAGCCCTGAGAAATGCCGAATTTATCACTGCAAAAATCAAATCACCCGATGGCGGACTAAACAGAAACTATAAGAACGGCACGGCTTCCATCAACGCGTTTTTGGATGATTATTCCTTTACTGCCTCCGCCTTTATCTCTTTATATCAAGCCACATTTGATGAAAGATGGTTACAAGACGCGCGGCAGTTGACGACCCATGCCATTGCCCATTTCTATGATGAAGAGAGTGGAATGTTTTATTATACATCCGATCTTGACCCGGCATTAATAGCCCGGAAGATGGAGATAACCGACAATGTTATTCCCTCTTCAAATTCCGAGATGGCAAAAAATCTGTTTGTGCTTGGGCAGTATTTCTACGACGACGATTATATCCGGAAATCAGAAAAGATGCTGATTAATGTGGGGCAAAACGCCTTTAAGGGCGGCGCCTATTACGCGAACTGGGATATTCTGATGGCCTGGTTTGCCGGAGGGTCCTACGAAGTGGCCATTGCAGGAAAGGACTTCGAAGCCAAACGAAAAGAATTCGATAGACATTACCTGCCCAATGTTATTTTGTCAGGAGGGGAAAGTGAAGGAACGGTACCCCTGCTTCAAAATAAGCTGATAGAGGGACAAACCACGATATATGTCTGCCAGGGCAGGGTGTGTAACTATCCTGTAACTGGGGTCAAAGAGGCCTAGGAACAACTCTGAAATAATATCTGCAACGGGTAGACCGAATAGAAATCACTATGGACGATCACATCGCTTTGAGTCTTCTTGAAGAATTGGCTGACAAGCTCGGCATACCAATACGGTACGAGATAATCAAAGATGAGTTGACGGGTCTGGGTGGGCTGTGCCGCGTAGACGGGAAATTCATTCTGATCATCGACTCAACGGCGGTAGCGAAAGAAAAGATCGAGATCATGACAGAGGCGTTAAGTCGGTTCGATCTCGACGGCATCTATGTAAGGCCAGTGCTTAGAGAATTGCTGGAGGAATATGAAAAATAACTTTCATGAGGCGGGGATGTCTCCTATGAGTGGTATTGATCATTTAGTGACGGGGCACAGAAGCGCTCAAAATCTGCTTCCTCCCATAAGGAGCATTAAAGATGGAATACGCCAGACTCCTACAAAGTCACACTTGGCTGCATCACTGAGAATCAATGATAACCTTTTGAAAGTCAGCATCGTAGACCTTAGCAGACTAAAATGCACCTTGTTGCCCTTTCCAGTTTTTGGGGAGATCGTAGCACTCTCTTTTAACTCCTCTTTGAGCCGTTCTTCACGGACCGTCGGCATGCCATGAGACTTGAGCTCCCTACTGAAAGAGCCGCTGGTACTCCTTCAGACGGAGGCCCGTGTGCCGCTGGAAGATCTTACGGAAGTAACTAATGTCTTCGTATCCTATTGACTTCAGCAAGGCTTCAATAAAAAAGCCATGGACAGGTATATGGGGGAGGATGAGAGGGGAAATGGTTCCTGAGCCTGTTTGGGGCGTTGGTTGTTTTTAAAAAAACGAGAGCCGCGAATGCCGTCTTGTCTTTTACTGGAGTCCATCATTCAAGATCCGGTCTATGGGGGTGACAATCACCACAAAGACCCTATGATTCTCTTTTCGTTAACATCCAGTAGAATAGACTCAATACGCGCATCGCAGTATCTCGTCGATTATAAAATATTGTTTCTCATTATCCATGTCGAGGGGCATGTCACAGATCAACGCCCCCCAAATAAGGTCCTACAGCTTGTGAACATTCTCCGCAGCCGGACCTTTTTGGCCTTGGACAACATCAAAGCTGACCCGCTCACCTTCGGCCAGGGATTTGAAACCTTCTCCCTGGATCGCCGAATGATGCACAAAAAGATCTTTGTCACTGTCACCTTCCTGCTGGATAAAGCCAAACCCCTTTGAATCATTAAACCACTTCACTGTTCCTTCCGACATCTCTAACCCTCCTTCGTATTGGGTTCCTTCTGGGGACCCTTTATAGGGTCGCCGAGCTATTCGGCGGACAATTTGCGTGCACAAAAAATGCACTTCCTGTTAGAATTTAATTGCTTGTCTTATTTCTTGACCAGAATTTCAATCCCTGCGACACATGCACTGCACACAGCATAGTCAGCCTTTTCCTGCCCGGGCATTTTGCCCCAGCCCCCTTCTTCGATAAATTTAGATCTCTTCCAACTATCCATTCCCTCAAATTCTTTAAGTTTCGCCTCATGATTCGGATCCTTCATAAATTGGGCGACGCAGATCGCCGCCTGACTCGCCAAGACCGCCTCATCGCTCATCGTCTGGGTTGTGTTGGAAGTTGTCCACCCCCCCCACGCAAACCCGATGATCATTGCGACAATGGCCCCGCAAATCAGTCCCCAAACCCCGTATTTAACCTTCACTGCCATCTCTTCTTTCATCGATCAATCCTTTCTCAATGGTGGTCTCGTTTCTTTAACCCTTCTGCATCTCTTCCTTCTTATAATACTCCACGAGTTCAATTTTAATAAAGATGCCATAAATTCAATATCCTCGTTTTATGCCCTTACAAACAAAAAGCCCCGTCACAGTAAAAGACAGGGCTGAAAGATTCATTTTTCACTTCCCTATACAGGAGGGACAATTATTCAATTTTTTTTTGCCTACCACTATGATGATTAAAACGTACTCTCATTCTCAGCTAAGTCAAGGTATATTATTCTTCAAGGTATATTGTTCTTCAATATTTCCATTTGTACTGTTGCATATTTACCTAAATCCGTCATCCAAGGAGTTCAGGAAGAAGCCTTGTTTTGCTTCAGGCGGAAATGGAGTTTTCTATAAGGCGTGTTAGCGATAAGTTAGCTAAACTAAAAAGGGGTTAGGCCATCCAAGGCCTAACCCCTTGATTTTTGGTGGGCCCTGTCGGGTTCGAACCGACGACCTACTGATTAAGAGTTAGGTGGTGGTAGCTGAAACCCTTGCTATCATCGAATCACAGAGCATTGTAATATCACCAATGGTGAGTGTCATAGTTTGCTCACCGCCTGGGCCTTTCTGCTAAAAGACACATGCGTATATATCTGTGCCGTGCTTATTTCCATGTGGCCCAAAAGCTCTTGAATGGTTCTTAGATCCTCTCCGGCCTCGAGCAGATGTGTTGCGTAAGAATGCCGGAACATATGAGGCGTTATCTTTTTCGTGATTCCTGTTCTCTTTTATGTCCTAACAGTGTTTGTCTGGTTTCCGTATAAAAGCACTCTAATTTAAGCAAGGGGGGTAGTCGGTTAGCTCCTCCTGTATCCAAAATATGAGGGTGGCATCGTCAAGTGTTACGGCTCGGCCCGAGGCTTCCCTTTTAAAAAAACCATAGAATACAGACACATAACGCAAGGACATGGGAAATATTTCTGGACATCGAAAGGAAGCTCTTGTGGTAATAGGTGCTAACCGACTACCCCCCTTCTTGTGGTAATAGGTGCTAACCGACTACCCCCCTTAAGCAATTTGATATCTTCTTCCTGAAGTCAATGGATCTGTCATTTTTGCATGGTTACAAGATTGCGAATAAGCGTCAATCCAAAGTTGCGATAATAGACAATCAGATTTAGGTTCAAGGTGTTGATGCAATTTTGGATTGACGCTTGAAGAACTAAGCCGCCTGTTGTGAGCTATGGG
>JAFDAE010000255.1 GCA_019314005.1 Deltaproteobacteria bacterium
GCAGTTAGGGGCCACACAGCCAGAAGCGTCATGTTATTCGTTTCTATCACAACGAATTGTAGTTTTGCCGTGCCTGGTTGTAGTCTTCATTCCTGAAAAAAGGGTATTTCTGGATGGGCACTAACAAAGAAAGGTCAACCTCTAAAGGAGAAGAAAATGACCAGTAAAAATAATGCGAGCGAAGTTAATTGGGATGATTACCTTAAGGCATACTATGAGAAACCGTCAAGTTTCAAAAGCTGGTCGGGGTATGATGTAAAGGAAATTTATACTCCGAAAGACAGACCTGGTGAAAAGTATGAAGAAAAGATTGCAGATGCCGGCGAATATCCTTTCACCCGGGGGATTCACGCAAACATGTTCCGTGGCCGGTTATGGACTAAAAGGGAGGTTGTAGGCATAGGTTCGCCTGCGGACACACATGACCGTCTGCAATATCTGGTTGAGCAGGGGGGCTCCGGGTTGAACACCATCGCTGATGTTACTTATGAGATGGGGCTTGATGCGGATCATCCCTGGGCAGTCAATGAAGTTGGCTTAACAGGTGTTAACATTACCAATATCAAAGACATGCAAACCTTAACCAGAGACATACCCTTGGACAAAGTCAGCTGGTCTCTGATTACTGCTTCCACGGCCGCGTCTGTAACCATGGCTCAATACATAGCTGTTGCGGAAGACGCAGGTTATCAACCGGCGGCATTACGTGGTTCTGTGCAGAATGATCCAATACACTTTCGTTACTGTGGTTTCAGGCCTGCCTGTCCTTTGGATTTATCCATCAAGCTGGGTTCCGACGTCATGGAATACTGCACAAGGAACCTGCCCAAATGGTATTATACGACTGTGAATATGTATGATCTGAGGGAACAGGGGATAACAGCGCCTCAGGAGGTAGCGTTCGGTTTTGGTATTGCCATGTGTTACATAGATGATCTGATTCGACGTGGATTGAATATTGATGAATTTGCCCCGCGGTTTACCTTTTACGTTTCCTGTCATATGGACATTTTTGAGGAAGTGGCCAAGATCAGGGCTGCGCGAAGGATGTGGGCAAAATTGATGAAGGAAAAGTATGGGGCAAAAGACCCGCGTTCGATGCACTTCCGCTTCGCGGTTCATACGGCAGGGTGTTCGCTTATTCCACAACAGCCGTTGAATAATATTGTACGGGTTGCATATGAGGGTTTGACTGCCGTTTTGGCTGGTGTACAGTCTCTCCATTGCTGTTCATATGATGAGCCCATGTGTCTTCCTTCTGAAAAGGCACATCTCCAGGCCCTGCGAACGCAACAGGTCCTTGCATACGAAACGGGGGTAACAAATGTGGCTGATCCCCTGGGAGGGTCATACTATGTAGAGAGTCTCACCGACAAGATGGAAGAGGAAATACTGAAGGTTATGAAGCGGGTTGAAGATGTCGGGGGAATGGAAGAGGCTATTCGCACAGAGTGGCTGGATCACGAACTTGAATCTGAAGCCGTCGAACGGCAAAAGGAACTGGACGATGGCTTGAAACTTGTGGTTGGACTCAACATTTTCAAAGAGGAACAGGAAAAGGAGACGCCTCTGGGTGTCCAGCGAGTTTCATCTCAGTCCGCAAAGCAGCAGATAGAAGAAGTCAAAGAGCTGAAGCGCACAAGGGATATGAGTCAAGTAAGAGATGCCATAAAGCGTATCAGAGACGAGGCAGGAGAAGGTAAAAATACTATTCCTCCGATGATGGAAGCTACAAGAGCGTTCGCGACAACAGGAGAAATGTTAGGCACCGTTCGCCAGGTATTTGGATATTCATATGATCCTATGAATATCATTGAATCACCATTCGATTAATCATGTGTGAGGAGTTTGAGATATGATCAAAGGAAAGAAGAAAAAGATTAAGGCGCTGGTAACCAAGGTTGGCCTGGACGGTCACGATAGAGGCGCAAAGGTAGTAGCTTCCATGCTTAAGGAGGCGGGGATGGAGGTGATATACCTGGGGATGTTCCAAATGCCGGAAAATATTGTGAAAGCTGCCCTTGATGAAGATGTGGATGTTATAGGTTTAAGCTATCTGTCAGGTGAACATCTCATTTTTACTCCCCTGATTGTTGAAGAGATGAAAAAAAACGGTTTGGATAACGTGTTACTGGTTGCCGGTGGCACTTTCCCGGCAGAAGATATTCCAACAATGGAAGAGATGGGGATTGATAAAGTATTCAGAGCCGGTTCCCTTACTGAGTCGTTTGTGGAATACATCAGAGATAATGTGAAAGAGTGATAAGGGAAATATGAAAAAGAATAAGGGTATCGATGAAATGATACAGCAATTGTTTGCCGGTAACCGTCGAGCCGCTTCTCGTCTCATTACCCGGGTGGAAAATGAGACAGAAGACCATCATGAGATAATGAAGAAAATTTATCCCCACACCGGGCAGGCGACGATTGTGGGAATAACAGGTTCCGGTGGAGCTGGAAAGAGTACGCTGACAGACCACCTGATTCAGAAATTCCGTGAGCAGGGGAAAACAGTCGGAGTTATTGTAGTAGATCCGAGTAGTCCTTTTTCGGGAGGCGCCTTGTTGGGAGACCGTATCCGTCTTCAACGTCACTTTCTGGATGATGGAGTTTATATTCGCAGTCTTGCCTCCAGGGGGTATCTTGGCGGTTTATCTCGAGCCACCTATGATATAATCCGCATCATAGAGGCCATGGGAATGGATATTATCATTGTGGAGACCCTTGGTGCGGGACAGGATGAGATTGATATTGTTCATATCGCAAGTACTTGTGTTCTGGTGGCGACACCGGGGATGGGCGATGACATCCAGGCCATGAAAGCGGGGATCATGGAAATCGCGGATATCATAGCGCTCAACAAGTCGGATCTGGAAGGGGCAAACAGATCTCTGCGACAGTTGCAAACCGCTTTATCGGTTGCCTCCCTTGAGGAGGGGCAGTGGGCGCCCCGGGTGATACCGACAGTATCTATGGGAAGCAGGCCTGAAGATCTCAAGGGCATCGACGAACTGGCGTCCACAATAACAGAACATCAGGAGTACCTGCATACAACGAGATCTATTGACCGGGTCAAATTTGAGAGAGTGGAAGAAGAGCTGGGTCTTGTCTTTAAGGATGAACTGCAAAGGTTGATTTTCAAGGGGCTGAGAGGGACGGGCAAGAAGAGGAAATATATTAACAGTATCATTGAAGGGGAAAATGATCCCTATTCTGTGGTCGAGGAAATTTTGAATACCTATTTAGTGCGAAAAAAGAAGTGATACTCCATGAATAATCCGGATCGCATAAAAGCAAGAGAGTATGGGGAAAATGGTTCTTTGGATAAGATTTGCAACTTGTTGATATTAAAAAGAAATTTTACAGGAAGAAGCCTGTAATTTAACCCTTCCGCAACCCATTGATATTGTTGGATATATGAGTTTCGTGAAGGACACAAGAACCAAAATAAAGGAGGAGGGTATTATGAAAAGACGAGAATTTATTGGGAAAGTAGGTTTGGGTCTTGCTGCTGCAGGGGCTTTCGCTCCGTCTATAGCCCTTGCCAAGGAGGAAACCGTTAAATGGAAAGTTGTCACAAGTTGGCCTCCTAGGATGCCATGTCTGCAAGAGGGAACGGAGAGAATAGCCAAAAATATCGATATCATGACCAGCGGCAAATGGAAGATGCAGGTCTTCGCAGGTGGTGAGCTTGTAGGTCCCTTGGATGTCTTCGATGCAGTCAGACAAGGAAAGGTTGTTCACGCAGCAACCACTGGCATGTACTACTTTGCAGGGAAGATTCCTGAGGGTCAGTTATTTGCGGTATGCGCCTTTGGAATTTATGCCGAGTACCTTAAGCCGTTCAACATGATCGCATTCCCTATGGCCAGCACCGGAACCCAAATGGGAGGATGGTTCAGAAAGGAGATTAAATCCCTTGACGACCTCAAGGGTTTAAAGATGCGCATTCCAGGTTTAGGCGGCAAAATTTTGGCAAAACTAGGGGTTAATGTAGTCAATCTCCCGGGAAGCGAGGTCTTCACCGCCTTAGAGCGTGGTGTGCTCGATGCAGCCGAGTGGGCCTTACCTCTCTACGACGTCCAGGCCGGGTTGTTTCAAGCAGCTGAATACTACTACGCTCCAGGATGGCAAGAGCCAACCACTTTTGTGGACTTCATCGTGAATATCAAGGCATGGGAAGCCTTACCTAAGGGTCTGCAGGTTATGTGTAGGACAGCTTGCGGTGAAAGTCTTAACTGGACACTCGCGAGGGCTGACGTAGCTAATGGTCCGATTCTGAAAGACCTTGTCGAAAATAAAGGCATCAAGTTGAGACAATTTCCTGATGATGTGCTTAAGGCACTGAAAAAGGTTACCTCTGAGGTCATGGAAGAGGAGTGCAATAAGCACCCCAACATGAAAAAGGTCTACCAGAATCAGCAAGAATTCATGGCTCAAAATAGACCATGGTTGCGTGCATCGGAGTGGGCGTATGTAAAGGCACTCGACTTATGAGCTGTGTTCTCCATGTTGTAATTGCACCTCAGAGGTCAAGATAGCTGCCCGAGAGTTGGGGGGGGCAACATATATTATATTGCCTTCATTTGTAGTCTTTTTATATATTTGCCCTCCCCTTCTTGTTACGAGAAGCAGAAGCAATGTGACTGACCAAACATTATCTTTTTCAGCTTACTATCTCAACTTTCGCACCCCATTTTCGAACTTTTCGGTGAGCGGGTGGAAGATATAACTGATCGTATTAATTAAATAATAGTTGAGATGCCACTCCTTTTAGGGTATAATTACCCTGCGCAAAAACAGAAAAGGAGGACATCTCAAATGCACTGTAATACAAAGTTCTTTGACAGCC
>JAFDAE010000256.1 GCA_019314005.1 Deltaproteobacteria bacterium
ATTTATTGTTTTCGTACTTTCGTGTTTTCGTGATTGTTGTTTAATTCTTTTTTTCAATTATACAATTTTTCAAAAACATTCCAGAAATCAGGAAATGACTTTTCAACACATCTTTCATCCTTGATGAAAATACCGGGGGCTCTGAGCCCTGCAAGAGCAAAGCTCATGGCTATGCGATGATCGTTATAGGTGCTTATTTCAGCCCCGCAAGGTTTTCCGCCATTAATAATCATGCCGGAATCGGTGCAGCTTGCTTCTATCCCCATCTTTAAAAGTTCATTTACAACGCAGCCAAGACGATCACTCTCCTTTGCCTTCAAATGAGCTACATTCTTTATAAGAGTTCTGCCTTTGGCAAAGGCTGCGACAACGGCCAGAGTAGGAACTATATCCGGCATGTCGGCCATATCGACCTCAACAGCAGAGAGAGGCCCGCCTGAAACAACAATTCCATCATTTTCATGAAATACCCTGCACCCCATTGATTCAAGCACCTCTGTAAAACGAACATCACCCTGCCTCGTTGCCCCTGTAATCCCCTTAACCTTGATCCTCGAACCTGTTATTGCAGCAGCAGCCCAGAAATATCCTGCCTGTGAACAGTCCGGCTCCACCATATACGAACCCGCCCTGTACGCCTGCCGGCCATGAATCGTAAATCTTTTGTATCCATCACGCATAACTTTAACGCCGAGCCTCGTCATTATATCAACAGTCATATCCACATACGGTCTGGAGACAGGCCCCTCTGTAACAGTTATTTCAAGACCGTCTTGTGTATATGGCGACATTAAGAGAAGCGAGGAGAGATATTGGCTGCTTATCTTGCATTTCAGAGATAAAGCGCCACCCTTTACTCTTCCCCCTCTTATCTCAATTGGAGGACATCCATTCTTGTTAACACTGCCGGCAAAAACTCCGATCTGGTTCAAACCGTCTAAAAGATCCTGAATCGGCCTTTCAAACATGCGTTTTGTACCTGTAAGCGTATATATCCCGACTCCAAGCGCCGCAACTCCGGTTAAAAGACGCATGGATGTTCCGGAATTTCCAAGATAGACAGGATCACTGCACGGCTTTAATATGCCGTTTGTCCCATGTACTACTACCCTGTCATCACAATCATCTATCCTGACACCGAATTGCCTGAGAGCGCTCATAGTAAATAGAGTGTCCTCACTTTTCAGACAATTCTCTATGGTACAGACTCCATCAGACAAAGCTGCCGCAATCAGAATTCTGTGCGTATAGCTCTTTGATCCTGGAACCGCGATCTCAACACTCTTTTTTATCTTTTGCGATTTTATCTCGATCATAGAAACAGCCTAAATATCGTAATATGTCCACAAATTGTTTTTTCACCACGAAGAACACGAAGGGCACGAAAAGTTATGAAGATTATTTTTTCTATTCTTCGTGAACTTCGTGGTGAATATAATCATAGATCACAGAGTGAGATATTACAGGGCATCCAGCACAGTTCTTCTCATTATATCGACAGGCGCTTTCTCTCCGGTCCACATTTCAAACTGGGCAGCTCCCTGATAGACAAACATCGAAGCTCCGTCTACTGTAATGCAGCCGATATCTTCGGCCTCCTTTAAAAGACGTGTCTTTATCGGATTGTAAACAATATCCATGATAACCATGTCTTTGCTTAAATCTTCTCTTTGTACCGGCATTGCTTTTGTATTTGGTGTCATCCCAACAGGAGTTGCATTTATCAATATCCGGCAATCAATATTCTTAAACTCTGAAGCATGGTAATATTTAACCCCAAGATCCCTTGCCAGATTTTCTCCTTCATCTTTTAAAACACCTAAAATGCTCAGTCTTCCCCCCTCTGATACTATTCCAAAACCTATTGCGCGTGCAGCCCCGCCGGAGCCAAGAATAACCACATCCTTATCTTTGATATCTGTCTTCTCCAACAATGCATGCGTAGCGCCAAGACAATCCGTATTATAGCCAAAAAGTTTTCCGTCTCTGTTAACAATAGTATTGACAGCGCCGATCTTTAAAGCCTTTTCATCTATACTATCAAGAAACTTCATCACTTCGACCTTATGAGGTATGGTGATGCTGGCGCCCTTTATGCCGAGAGCCCTTATTCCGCTTATTGCGGAAGCCAGATCTCCATCCTTTACATTAAATGCAAGATATGCTCCATTGTATCCTGTGTGGGCAAAAGCGCTATTATGCATAACAGGACTCAAACTGTGCGATATGGGATCTCCAAGCACTGCATATAAAAATGTATTTGAATCAATCATTTGTAAAAAGCCTTTTTGTTAGGTGTTAGGAAAAACTTTTAATCCTCTAATCCTCTAATCCTCTCTCCAACTTCCGATTCCTGAATCGGGCAGGCACAGGGGCCTGCCCCTACCACTGACCTCCGACCTCTGACCTCTGACCTCTGATCTCTGACCTCCGACCTCTGTTTCCAATTCCCCGTTCCCGATTCACCATTCTCAATTCCCCGTTCCTACGCTCTTGGATACGACCCAAGACATTTGAGATACATGCAAAGCTTCTTCATCTTTGCCATGGTCTCCTCTACTTTGGGATCTTCAATATGGCCTTCAATATCAACAAAGAAGAAGTAGTTCCAGTTCTCATATTTAGTCGGCCTCGACTCTAATTTGACCATATTGATTCCCGCCATAGCAATCGGTTCCAGAACCTTGTGCAAAGCCCCAGGAGCATGAGCTGTAACAAACATTATTGAAGTTTTGTCCTTGCCGGTACTGTGCATCTCGTCGCGTCCAATTACCAGGAACCTTGTTACATTTCTCGAAAAGTCTTCGATCCCTGAAGCAACAACCTTCAGATTATACATACGAGCTGCTTCTCTGCCGGCAATTGCCGCTGACGCCGGTTTTTCCTCTGCTTTTTGTGCGGCACGAGACGTGCTGCTGCATTCCTCAAGCACAGATTCGGGAAGATGTTTTTCAAGCCACCTGCGGCACTGGGCAAAGGCATGAGGGTGCGAATAGATTGTTTCAATATCTTCCGGAACGCCTGTCTTTGACAAAAGATCATGTGATATAGTATGGTATATCTCTGCACAAATTTTCAAGTCAGATTCAAAAAAAAGGTCTAAAGTATAATTTACAGTGCCTTCAATCGAATTTTCCACCGGAACCACGCCATAATTACATACCCGCTTTTCGACTTCACGGAATACATCACGAATAGTCGGTTGTGGGACAAATGAAACAGAATGTCCAAAATGGTTCATGGCGGCAATATGGGTGAATGTAGCATTGGGGCCAAGGTATGTAACAATTTCTTTTTTCTGAATATTGCGGGATGAAGCAATTATCTCGGTGTATATGTTACGGAGCGCTTCTTTGCTTACAGGCCCTTTATTAAGATCTAAAAGTCTTCGAATGATCATACTCTCACGAGCGCTGTCAAATACCTGGTCACCGCATTCTTCCTTGATTTTTCCGATCTCCTTTGCCAGGGAAAGTCTCCTGTTGATCAGATCAAGAAGCTTCTTGTCGATCTCATCTATCGATTTTCTTAAAGGGATGATAGGAGAATCTGAAGTATCTATTCTATTTTTATCGCTATCTGGCATTATTTTCCTGAATCCTGTATCTTAATTGTTTATAATTATTCAGCCACAGATCTACGCTGATCATCACTGATATTTTTTCTTTTGTTATCATATACAAATTTTATAGCATTCAGGCACAGAGTGGCAAAGGCACAAAGGCGCATAGTTGGCTTGCCTGAAGTCATTGATTTTTGCCGGACCTGCAAATCTCTATATGTTTTTATTTTTCTTTGTGCCACTGTAATCTGTAGCAAAATAGTTACATTTATTTTTCCGTTATTGTTTCATCTATCTTATGTCCAAAATGTCTGCCGCATTCCTCAAGAGCTATCAACACCTTGTCTCCGGCAACAAGATTTACAACCGATACAGGATTGCCTTCAGGATCGGTAAGACGGATAGTTTCAGCATTTTGAAGGATAGTCGTCACCTCCCGTCCACCGGCCAGCGCCCTTATAAGCATTAATGGACGTTTTTCGATCTTTAGCCGACCAACGATGCCGGTCGTTGTATTCCCCTTAAAATCGACAAGCAACACCGGATCGCCTGCTGAAAGCTCGGAAAGATATCTGGTTTTTCCGCCGGGAACCCTTGTGTATGCATGAACAGGCCCGGCATTGACCCTGAATGGCCTTTGAGCCACATAAGGATTTGAAACACTTTCTGCATGAACAAGGAACAGAGCGCTGCTGCTGTTCCCAACCAGCATCCCCTGACCAGGGGGCATTGACGTACAAGTATCCACACAAACTCTGTCTCCCATGCCGACTGAACAGATATCTACAATGCTGGCTTCTTCAAGAACTGTTTTATCCTCAACTGAAGCGATTAATGACAGTGTTTTTTTCAGGTCCATAACATCTGTAGTATGAATCAGAATATGATCAACTCCCTTTTCCAGAATGCTGAAAGCGGTTTGCGCATCATTAAAGCTATGAACCTGAGCAATAACACCTGCACCCTTTGCTATAAGATTTTCAAGAGGAATTATTGTCCAATCACTGCACTGAAGAACTACCTTCTTGTCTTTACAAAGCTTTACAATCTCATCTTCGTCTTCACCACTTTTTATTGTAAAAAAAAGAACATCTTTGCCTGGCTTTAAATCTCCATCTTCGGAAATTGTTTGTATTCTGCCCAGTTCCTTTACCTTTTTAGAAAATCCTTTTGGAACCATGATACCTTCCGCTCCTCCTTCAAGAGCGGTTGTTACTAATTTTTTGTCCCATGGATCCACCTTTACCCAGATTTTTTTCATAGCATATATCCCTAATAAAAGATTTTAATCACGAAAACACGAAAGTACGAAAACACGAAATTTAGTCACTTTATATCTTAACACTTAGCACTTAACACCTGACACTTAATACCTGACACTTGATGAATTCGACTTTTTACAAATTCATCATCTTTATATCATACAGCCGATTATTGCAAAAACTTAATTGCATCGTCAACATTCATGCCGTCATTTACAATACCGGAAATAGCTCTAACCATATTCGCAGGATCTTTGTGCTGGAATACGTTGCGGCCTATGGAAACTCCGGCGCCTCCGGCATCAATAGCTCCCTTTACCATTTCCAGAATATCCATGTCTGAATCCATTTTCTCGCCTCCGGCAATCACAACCGGAATAGAACAACCAGCCACAACCTCTCTAAATGTCTCTGTTGATCCGGTATATGAAACCTTGACAATATCCGCACCCATCTCATCTCCAAGACGAGCCGCATGTTTGATTACTTTTACATCATACTCATCTTTGATTTTCTCACCCCTTGGATAGATCATGGCAAGAAGAGGCATTCCCCATGTTCGCGCTTCATAGCTTACCCTGCCAAAATCATTCAGCATCTCTTTTTCACCGCCATTGCCGAGATTTACATGAATAGATACCGCGTCAGCGCCTAATTTAATCGCCTCTTCAACCGAACAGACCAGGGTTTTGGCATTTGGATAAGGAGAAAGATTCGTTGATGCAGACAGGTGCAAGATCAAACCTATGTCCATTCCCCCTCCGCGATGTCCTTCTCCAACAAGCCCTTTGTGTTCAACAATGGCATTTGCGCCTCCACTTGCCACCTTTTCTATTATTCCCTTCATATCCAGAAGCCCGTCAATAGGGCCAACCGAAACACCGTGATCCATTGGAACAATTACGGTATTACCTGATTTCCTGTTAATAATACGTTCCATCCGAATTCTTTTTCCTAAGATAGTCATGTTTCACATCCTCCTTTTGCGCAAAAAGGCCATGATGAATTATTCACCCACAGGCCTTTTAAAAACAAAAAAAGCCGTGGGCTTTAT
>JAFDAE010000257.1 GCA_019314005.1 Deltaproteobacteria bacterium
CAGATGGGGAAATAATGGACGTTGCCACCGGCCTGATCATATTCGGAGAGCCGGGTACTAACGCTCAGCACTCCTTCTTTCAGTTAGCGCATCAAGGACGACCCTTTCCGATCGATTTTATCGGTGCGGTCAACCCGCAGTATACTGAATACTCGTCGCAATCAAGAGGTGTGACAAATTACCAGGAATTGTGGGCGAATCTGATCGCCCAGCCAATGGCACTGGCAATGGGTAAAGAAGATACAAATCCGGCAAAGTTCTTCCCCGGAAACAGGCCCTCTTCCACAATCCTGGTAAATGCGCTTGAACCGGCAGATATAGGACGACTTCTTGCCTTTTACGAGGCCCGGACTGTTTATGAGGCATTCATCTGGGGAATCAACCCGTTCGACCAATTCGGAGTGGAACTGGGCAAAAACCTTGCGTCGCAGGCCAGGAAAGAGATGGCAGCAAAAAATGATACCCCGGGTCACTCCTTTGAAAAGGCTGATGCCATCACCCGACATTATCTTGAGATTATGTTCAAAGGTCTCATTTAACCCAATCTCTTCATGACGGACGCCAGCTTTTCGCGGGCGGTCACTTTTTTGTCACGGCGATCATCAATCGAGACCGTAGTAACGACTCGTTGGACTCCCTTTTCAAATGGAACGGCGTGCATTTTTTTGACCAGGTTTAAGATCTCGTCAATCTCCCCGTCAATGACCGTTCCCATGGCAGTCACTTCAAAGCTTGCTCCTGCCTCTTTTAATACCTTGACACAGTCTGCGACGTAACTCCCCACACTGGGAGTGGCCGTCCCCAATGGAACAACATTGACCGTTGCAATAGGCATTTTTCTTCCTCCTAAGATCGATGGTTTCATAAAAAGTCTTTGATGAGCTAATATTGATCTTATCATCTGTCATTTATCATCTATCATTGGGCATTTATCATTAAAAAAATGACAGATGACAAATGTGAAATGATCAATGATAAATGAGAGTCTTATCAAGTGACCAATCAAGCGAATTGAAGATTTTTTGCGAAGCCATCTTATAGCTGAAGCTTACCCCCTAAACGAGTCAATCACTTCATTCAATTGATTAGCCTCAGAGACTTGCAACTCTACCCCGGCATCAGCGAAAACATACGAGGGGCCTTTTTTTTGTAAGCTTTCTTTTGCCACAACTACATCTACTTTCTGCTCAACCAACCACTCGGCCACGCGAATTCCCTTGGCCTTGGGGACCTTGGTGTGCGGATTGGTTACCATCTCTTGCCGTTCAATGTTCCCGTCAGCTATACGCAACAGTACCACGGCAAAGTAGGGCGCCTCGCCAAAATGGGCGCTGACATGTCCCATAGTGTCTGCAAGAGGGACCGCGATCCGTATGTGCTCACGTACCTGGGGTTCATAGTGAATTACCACCCGCTCTACCAGAGGCATCTGTTTTCTGATGTCCGCTTCAATATGTTGACTAATAGCATGAGCCTTTTTTAGATCGCCCGTACGCAAAGTAACCTCAGTTTCCAGGAAACGATAACGACCGGCGTTGCGACCTGCTAACCGCCGAACCTCTATTACCGTCGGCTGTGATTCGATAATCTTTCGCACCTGATTCAGCGTATCAGGATCAAGGGAGGCATCGAGGAGTACACGCATGCCGTCGGAAAGGAGCTCCCATCCGGCATAACCGATAAAAACAATGACCACTCCGGCCGCAATGTGATCTATGGTTACTCCAAAAAAATTTATATCCAATCCAAAATAGTGAAGCGTTACTGCCACCACCACCACCAGGGAAGAGAGCACATCAACCTGACGATGACGGCCCTCGGCGATCAGGGTGGGGGATTTGGTTCGTTTGCCTACGGCTATCGCATACTGCCCAAACAAAAACGTGATCAATATGCCTGCTGATAACCAGCCGATGAGCCCTAACGTAATAGTTGGCGATTCTGCACTTGGGGAGAGGATGTTGCGGACGATTTCAAATCCCGCAAAAAAGATGAACATCGCCATGATTACCGAGAGTACATTTTCAATTTTGTACAATCCGTAGGGGAAACTGGGACTTTTTCGGGTCGATAATTTTAGGCCGCCTAATATGGTGAGAGAAGCGACAGCATCAGCAGCGGAATCGATAGCGCTGGCGGCGACGGCCAAACTGTTTGAAAAGTATGCAAGTATTGCTTTGGCTCCCGCCAGCACAACGTTGATAAGAAAGGCATACAGGGCCACACGTTCGATCTGTTTAGCCTCTTCGGTAGGGGAATCGCCCCTGTCAATATTTTTCATTGACTTATTCAAACCGATTACCTTCTCCAGCCTGCCCTAAATTTTTGAGAAGTTACTTCTACTTAATGTATGTAATTAATATATTACATTTTTCAGGGTGATCCGTCAAATACTTAAGGGGTTTGTGTTTATTGCGCTGGAACATTTAAGCTTTTTTTGCAGTTTTTAAAAACACCAGGCCCGCCCAGTCGTTTTCAGATTCTTTCCAAGTACATTCAAAGTACTTTTCTTTATATATATCAATGAGGGCTGCGACTTCGTCTGTTTTTATTCCTGACAGTACAACAGCGCCTTCTTGTTCAGTAAGTGTTGCGATCGCGGAATATAATTTTTTTAGTGTGGGATATCTCAGGTTAGCTGTTATCAAGGTAAATTTTTCATTAAAATCTTCTAAAGAGCTGTCGTAGATTCCAACCTTGTCTTTAAGTCCGTTGATTTTGACATTTTCTCTGGCTTCGTATCTTGCACAGGGATCTATATCTAATCCTACCGCCTTGTTACATCCCAACCTTACGGCTGTTATTGCGAGGACCCCTGAACCTGTTCCGATATCGAGCGCGCAAGTTTCTTTATTTCCTTCTAACAGGTCGTTTTCTTTTATTACGTGTTCTATCCCTTTTATTGCCATTCGTGTTGTTGGATGTTGACCTGTGCCGAATGATGCGCCATGCGCTAGTTCAACTACCACATCATCCGGTTCGGGTTTAAAAAAAACTTCCGGCGGTTTCAGAATAACATGTTTTGATATGCGAACCGCTTTATTAAAAGATTGTTCTATAAATGTACGACCATAATGGTATGTGTATGTTAGAGCCTTTTCTGCTATCAGATCCTTTATAACTGATCTTATTTCCATCCTTTTTATAGAAAATTTTTGTGATATAGTTTTTTCTAATTCCCCTGGTGTAATTTTTTCCGGTTTATTTTGTACAACTTCAAGTAATTCTCTCTTGATTGTTTTAATCAATGAAAAAAAATCCGGCCCAACTTCCTTGACGTGTTCCAACATGGCAAATCCTCGGGTATACTTTAATTCACAGCACCCAAATTTCTCAGTTGCTTAATTGCTCAATTTCCAGATTCATGTCCGTGTCGTTCCGAATTCCCAACCGAGTAAGAGCAAAATCGTACTTGACCGGATCTTCAGGGGTAATTGTTCTAAAGGCAGCCGTTATTTCTGCGGCAGTACGCATATCAGCCTGCTTTCGTTGTGTCAGTCTGAGCGCCAGACATATCCTGTGCATATGGGTATCAAGGGGAATGACCAGTTTGGAAGTCGACACAGTGTCCCACCCTCCGGGATCCACGTCGTCCTGCCTTACCATCCAGCGCAGGAAAAGGTGAAGACGCTTGCACGCACTCCCGAGCATAGGTGACGGAAGTAGGCTGTTCCGCCGTCCGTTGGTTCCGGTAGTCAATTCCTTTACAAATCCTGAAAGCGCGGGAAACACTGTATCGTCATTCTCATCCAGATAGGCTGTAAAGCATGCGTGCAGGGATTCATATCGTTCAATTACCT
>JAFDAE010000258.1 GCA_019314005.1 Deltaproteobacteria bacterium
ATCTATCGATCTATTCTGCCGGATGGCAAAACAGCACGGCTACGACCTGAGCAAACTCGGCATTAAAGTGATCTTTTCAACGGCAGAAGTCCTGTATGAACACCAGAAAGAGAATATATCTGAAGCATTAGGAGGCATTCCTGTGGTAGACGGCTATGGCAGCCGCGAAGGGGGATTTATATCGCATGAATGCCCCCAGGGAGCCATGCACATAATGGACCCAAACGTCATCGTGGAATATCTCCGTGACGGACACCCTGCAGAACCGGGTGAAGACGGAGAAATTGTGGTGACCCATCTGGATAACTGGGCAATGCCGTTCATACGGTACCGCACGCAAGACGTGGCCCAATTCGACGACAAGCCGTGTACGTGCGGGCGTCATCTCAGCATTATGAAAAAGATCCAGGGCCGAACCACCGACTTTGTGGTCACCCCTGACGGCAGATGGCAGCACGCCCTTTCGGTTATCTATGTGGTTCGTGATATACCAGGTGTCGTACAATTCAAAATAATCCAGGAAGCCGTTGATAATGTGAAAGTACTGCTCAAAATACAAGAAAGCCTTTATCCCTCAAACGGCAATGATCGCATCGTGAAAGGTTTTAAAAAGCGAATGGGCGACGAGGTCCGTGTAAGCGTGGAACGGGTAGATGAGATTCTAAGAGACGCCTCGGGAAAATATCGCTATGTGGTTTCCAGGGTGGCTGAGCAAGGGAAGAAGCGCTAAGTGAAAAAATATTCGAGAGAGCACGTTGACCGTGAAAGGTTTACTAAACCAAGAGTTTTAAAATCACGGGACAGGATTCCATCATATGTCCCATTTGTTTACCTGCTCCTGGTTATTTACGGCAGCCTTATCCCATTCGACTACAGGCCTGTGCCCATTTCGGAGATCTGGTCTCGTTTTCTTGATATGCCGTACCTGAGGCTTGGCGTAGCATCACGGGCTGACTGGATAGCAAACATTTTGCTCTATGTGCCGATGGGTTTTCTGTCCGTGGCATGGATGGGGGAAACTGCCCGCTCCACAAGAGGTAAGTTTCTCTGTGTGCTGGTCGGATTTCTTGGTTGCTCTTTTATTGCTGCAACTATTGAGTTTTTGCAGATCTTTATTTCACCCCGAACCGTTTCTTTCAATGACATTATCGCAGAAAATTTGGGGGCAATTGTCGGGATTGCGCTTTGGTATACCATCGGCGGGCGTTTGACTCAGCTTTGGAGGGCGATTTCGGCAGGAGGTCGCGAGGCGATCGATGCAGCCCTTGTATTGTATGCCTTACTTTACCTTGCGCTAAGTCTTTTTCCTTTTGATTTTCTTGTGTCCCTGTCAGAGCTTTCATGGAAGCTCACTACGGATCATTACCATGCCTTTATCGGGGGTTCATCCTGTCATGACTTGAAGCGCTGTGTAGTAACGCTGATCGCGGAGATCATCGCCGTCGTACCGCTTGGAATCTTGATAGGAATCAGGTCAGGCGGTCGGCAGAGCCACATTTTTTCTACGGCTTTGCTATGTGGCGGGACGTTCGGCATAATTATTGAGGTTTCGCAGTTCTTCATGGCATCCGGCGTGAGCCAGGGGGCTTCCGTGCTTACACGAATCTTGGGATTAGGCCTCGGATTGTGGTTATTTCCGTCAATTGGAGGGGGCCTGTTTTACGCTTTGAGACCTTTTCTACGGATAAGTATCGTTTGTGCCGCGGTACCCTACTTTCTGCTGGTGATGAATCTGAATGGCTGGTTTGCCCAGGACTGGGTTGGCCTTGAAGAAGCTCTTTTCAAACTGGACAAGAAGATGTTCATTCCTTTTTACTATCACTACTTTAGTACTGAAACCAGGGCCGTGTCCAGCTTGCTCTGCAATGCGGCAATGTACGTTCCGATCGGATTTGGCTATTGGGCATGGTGCTTTTCCCGGAGAGCCTTTTCCGGCAGTACATTTATAGCTGGGCTTTTCGGGGGTATTGCAACCGCACTTATAGAAATCGGCAAGCTTTGCCTGTCCGGCAAACATCCGGATTTCACTAATATACTCATCGCAGCCGTGTCAGCTGGGGCTGCATACAGAATCACAGCCTGGATATTCCACATGTCGTTGGAACTTCAGCCAACGTCGGCAGACATGCATGAAAGATAATTCAGCTTCAACAACGAAAGATCCTGCTATGTTACCCTGTCGGTTGTTAGCGGTAGCGTTAGTTGCCACGGCAGGCTGGGTGATATTGAATTATCCCCTCGGTAATGTCTGGCTGGCAGTGGGCCTTTTGTTATACGCGGTGGTTCTCCGGCATTATCCCTTTAGTTGGTTATTTTTCATTCCCGCATTGCTTCCGGTGCTTGACCTGGCTCCGTGGACCGGCTGGTTCTTCCTGGATGAGTTTGATCTGGTTATGCTGATGACTCTGGCCGTCAGTCTTTGGAGAAGGCACAAGGAACTACATGTGCAAACTTTGCCAACGGGGTTGAAATGGTTCATAGGACTCCTTACTCTTGCTTATGCTGTGAGCACCTTGATTGGCCTACTTCCAATGCAGGCATATGATGCCAATGCCTTTTCCAATTATTATAGCAATTACAACAGCTTGAGAGTGGCAAAAGGCTTTTTCTGGGCGCTTGCATTGATTCCTTTGCTTCAAAGGGCGCTGATGGAGCCCTCGAATATTCGGAAATATCTTCTCCCAGGCATGCTTGCAGGCCTGTCCGGGGTCGTGATGGTTGCAATATGGGAGCGCCACGTTTTCTCGGGTCTATTTAATTTTTCAAATGATTTTCGGATCACATCGACCTTTTCCGGGATGCACACCGGGGGAGCCTATATCGATGGTTATCTTGCCATAGCCTTACCTTTTGTTGTCTCATGCTTCTTGTTTTGGCGGAGTAAGCTTGCTTATTTTAGCGGTTTGGTATTATTTGGATCGGGCTTATACACATTATTGGTGACTTTTTCACGAGTCGATTATTTGGCATTTCTGCTTTCGTTCCTTACGTTGTTTGTCGGCTTAGCATATAGCTACACGCGCAGAAAGCGCTTATTCCTTGTCGTACTGCTCCTCGCTGCTATCATGACGTTTGTAGCACTGCCTGTATTGCAGGCGCCATATATTCAGAGGCGATTTGCCAGTACGGCTCACGATGTCAACGTGCGTCTTGAACATTGGAAGAGCG
Source organism: Deltaproteobacteria bacterium (assembly GCA_019314005.1). The sequence goes on from JAFDAE010000258.1 coordinate 3,169, forward strand.
CCATAAAAATGATGGATCCTGATTGGCTAACCATGTTATTTGGTATGGGCCTGGGTAGCTATCCTCGAACATATTCCTTGAAAAATTCCGAAGGGGTGCAACCAGCATCCTACAGCTATGTGACCGACGGTGATAACACGTATCTGCGGTTGGGCTCCGGAGACTCCCTTTATATGGGACAAAGGGTCCGTCTGTTGCCTGGCGGTCGATATACTCTCAAGCTTGATGTTCGCGGCAATTCTAATAGAGCAGCGCTGACGATTCCCATCTGTGAGAAGTCTCTGTTATACTCCTTCAAATGCAAATGGCTGTCGAAAAAGATCGGGAATACGGAGGGACAATGGGCGCATCACAAACTCTCATTCTCTGCAGAAAGTCTTGGCAGGGGCAACTTTTTTCAAAGGCGGCCTGTAGAACTTGCCCTGTATAACGGTCGAAGGGATACGGTTATAGAAGTTGATAATGTTCAATTGATAGATGAGCAAGGAAAAAATCTGATTAGTAACGGGGACTTCTCACGGGGAAGCGACCGGTGGTTTTTTTCAATCGATAATCATTTACCCTGGCATATCAAGAACTTGTGGGTACATCTTATATTCGAACAGGGTTGGATCGGTTTTCTTATGTTTAGTTTGTTCTTATTGTATGCCCTGACAGTACTGGTGTTACGCTTACGGGCAGGCAATCTATTTTCGCTCGTGTTATTGTCGTCCGTTATTGGTTTTTCGACGGTCGGTTTGGTTGGAAGTTTGTTTGATTCGCCTCGTGCCACCCTGCTCTTCTTTTTCGTTATATTCGTTTCCATCTTGCACCGCAACCGGCCTAACAGGGGGAGATTGTAGTTCGGTCTCTCTACCTCCCTTTAGGTTGACCGAAATTTAAATTATATTAGCATCATCGGCCCAAAAGATCAAAATATTTTCCAGCCCCTATGAGTTGTAGCTCATAGCTCATAGTTGATTGGAAAGGACTCAGGTAGCACTCAACCGATGGAGCTTTGCGAGGCATGCCATTACCATCAATGCAATCCCGCCGGTGAATAATGTTATGGCCTGGCAGCCCAGAACGTAATAGCTTCCGGTCAGCCTGGAGGCTCCCGCCACAAGGCATACCAGAATGCCCAGCGCAGCAGCGATGTTTCCA